>JAUQYS020000184.1:0-4693 GCA_030587585.2 Candidatus Njordarchaeota archaeon | reverse complement strand
AAGTTTGCTTAGAGGGGGCCCCACATCATGAACATCAACGCCGAGGGCATGACCTAGAGAATGTGAAAATAGCTTCGGGTCATATCCCATTTTTTCTAGTGTGTCTCTAGCTATTTTATCAGGCTTAGAGCATGTTTCTCCAGAATTTATGGATGCGATAGCTTCTCTTTGTGCGGAGAAAACAGCCTCGTATGCGTCGTATATTTTCCTTTCTGGGTTTCCAACAGTATAAACTCTTGTTATATCAGAGCACATTGTTAGATATCTTACACCAAAATCTATGTAAACTATGTCATTATTTTTGATTTTTCTATCTGAAATTACATGGTGAGGATTCGCTGTATTTGGACCCGAAGCAACGATTACCTCGAAGGCAGGTTCGCCATGAATATAACTTGCTTTGTATAGCTCAGCCGCTATTTCTCTTTCAGAAGTGCCAGGTTTGATAATGGAGGAATCCGCAAGATTATTTAATATATCAGTAGCTATATTCACACTATCTTTGAGAATATCTAGTTCTTCTTGTGTTTTTGTTTTTCTTAAATCGCATACGAATCTACCTGCAGAGTGTAGTCTGAATTCATATGTTTCGGACAAGAATTTAATTTCTTTATAAACAGAGAAAGGTAGCCTTGAAGCATGTGGACAGATTTCTGGAGCCGCAAAGTTTGCAAGAATTCTTAGTCCAACTAGTGGCCTGATCATCTTTTTCATCTTTGAGATAAACTCGTTTCGACCATAATAAGTCTCAATGTTGTCGATATGTGGTAAATTTTCAACAAAGCTTTTTTCGAGAGTACTTACAAGAACATTTATTTCGTCAACTGTAAAGAGAACAACAACGGTTCCAAAGGTATGAGTTCCTAGCATATAGTCAACATTAGAATCTGTTTTTCCACTCGATACTATGAGCCACGCATCGCCATATTTGCGAAGAGTTTCTTTTATTTTTTTTCTTCTTGAAAGAAGCATTTTATGTAGCTTTTTTTGTGTTCCCATTTTTGTCCACCCAATATAGTGTGGTGAAAACGAACTCTAAAAGTGGCAATAATATAAAATGTAAAATAAACATATTCTATCGGTGATTATTATGGCTAAAGACGACGATAAGAAAAGAAAGAAACCATATAAAGACTTTGATGAAGTAATAAACAAAATATTCGAAGATTTCTTTGGAAAACCAGTGAGAATCTCAGACATATTTAATGAGTTCAATAGGCTAATCCAAGAGTTTTTTGAGAATTTT
This sequence comes from Candidatus Njordarchaeota archaeon, assembly GCA_030587585.2. Taxonomy (GTDB): domain Archaea; phylum Asgardarchaeota; class Njordarchaeia; order Njordarchaeales; family Panguiarchaeaceae; genus Panguiarchaeum. Next base: position 3,447 of record JAUQYS020000184.1, on the reverse strand, counting down.
GATAAGTTTCAAAACGAATATTTTATGCCTTCCCAAAAAAGACCTAGAATAAAGAGATATACTTGGGGATTCTCAATTGTGGTGCCCCCGGGTGGCGTCCCAAGAATTTATCGCTTCGGTAATGTGAGGCCTAGTGAGAAAGAGAGAGGCAAAATAGAGAGAACTGAGGAGTTTGAGCCGTTGGCATCCGTGTTTGAGGAGGATGGTCTAATAAAAGTGATAATAGACCTACCGGGTGTTGATGAGGAGAGTATAAAAATAGATGCCCATGAAGACAAGGTAATAGTGAAAGCTCAGGGAGCAGACCGGAAGTATTATAAAGAAATAGAACTTCCCACGAAAGTTGATCCAAATCCAGTAAATGTTGCGTATAGAAATGGGATACTAGAATTGGTATTCAAGAAAAAATAATAATTGATATTGAGTATTTTTTATTACTTTTTCTCAAGAAATATCGCTTTCGTTACTTTTCGCAGGACTAGGGAAAGAAAATGAAGATCGAGCTAGAAGATATAGTAAATCTTTGTAAGCGTAGAGGGATAATATTTCCGTCAGGAGAGATATATGGGGGGTTTGCAGGATTTTTTGATTACGGCCCGGTTGGGGCTGAGATAAAAAGAAGGATTCTAAATGAGTGGTGGAAATTTTTTGTTTCCATGCGGGACGATATCTATGGCATTTTTCCAGCGATAATAACTTCGCCTAATGTATGGAAAGCATCAGGACACGTAGATGAGTTTATAGACATTCTGGTTGAATGTAAAAAATGTAAGTCACGATATAAAGCAGAAAATTTGTTGGAAAAATACGGTATTGCGGTAACGGACTTTACAGTAGAAAATATAGCAAGATTAATTGCCGATAATAACATTAAATGTCCGAAATGCGGAGGGAAAATAGGGGAGCCAAGAAGATTTAACTTAATGATCGAGGCGACGGTAGGTTCAGTAAAAGACGGTAGCTCAGCTGCTTATCTGCGTCCAGAGATAGCTCAAGGGATGTTCATAGATTTCAAAATAATTAACATAGCTATGAGAGCCACACTGCCCTTTGGTATAGCGGGTATGGGCAAAGTATTTAGAAACGAAATATCTCCACGCACATTTATTTTTAGATGCAGAGAGTTTGAAATTGCAGAAATAGAGTATTTTGTGGATCCAGATAAACAAAATGACTGCCCATATTTTGATGAGGTTAAAAATATTAAAGTGAAAATATGGCCTAAGGATGCTCAAAAAAGCGAAAAAGAAGCGGAAGAAATGACTATCGGTGAAGCATATGAACATGGAGTGTTTTCAAATAAATGGCATGCATATTGGTGTGGGAAGGCATTAGAATGGCTAATAAGAATGGGGATACGTCCGAATAACCTTAGACTTCGCGAACATCTGGAGACGGAACTTGCCCATTATGCGTTACAAACATTTGATATTGAATATTATTTTCCCTACCTGGGTTGGAAAGAAATAGTGGGAATAGCTAATAGGACAGATTATGATTTGAGGCGTCACTCGGAGCATAGTGGAGAGAAGCTGTATGTGGTTGAAAATGGTAAGAAAATATATCCATTATGCATCGAGCCATCTTTTGGTGTTGAGCGCGTATTCTTAGCGATAATAACGGATGCATATTCCATTGTTGATGGAAAAATTGTCCTAAAATTAAAGCCAAAGTTAGCACCATACGATGTAGGGGTATTTCCTCTTTTGAAAAGAAAAGATTTTGTGGAGAAAGCAAACAACGTTAATATGCTTCTGAAGCAAAATGATCTTATAACATATATAGATTTTTCGGGTAAAATAGGTAGATGCTATGCTAGGGCAGATGAGATAGGTATACCATTCGCAATTACGATTGATCACAAAACATTGGAAGACGATACCGTGACAATAAGATTCAGGGATACTAGAGAACAAATCCGCGTATCGCTAAACGATCTTGTATCAAAACTGAAAGATCTTATATATCACCATAATTCAATAAATTTTGATTGGTGAAAATTTTTGTCATCTAAGATCAAAAAACAAGCTACCGTAACATTTAAATGCCCCAAATGTGGGCGTGTTGAAAAATATGTGATCACAGAAGAAGATCTGCAAGAAATAAAGATGATTGGAATAGCGCGACTTGGATTCATACACGGAGATCATAGCCTGATCATAAATTTTGATTCTACCGGCTTTGTGCGTGGAGCGTATATAGTACCATCATCAAATATACCGTCGGATGTCAGGGCGTATTATAAGGGTTATCGGATATTGGGGTATCCAAAATTTAGAAGTGATATAGAAGTAATAATTATTGATGATAAGAATAAGATAATAGATTTGCGTTTAGCGAATATTGGGGGAAACGATATTGTGGGAATAATGAATTACTTAGAGTCATATAAAGGCGCGATAAGAGGAATAGCTAGGAGAGTCGGAATCGGTGGGAGAAGCTTCAATATATTATCTCATGATAGTCTAATCGTTATATATAACAACATATCCACAAAAAATATGAGGGTATGCATCACTTATATGGAAGAACCTATCAGTAATCCAGAATCGCTAGTCTTTGCTTTAAAATATGCATCTAAAAAGAAAATAGAAGAACTCGATTCGGAGATAGTTAAAGAAAGAATTAGAAATTTAGTGAATGCCCATAAAATACTCATAAGAGCAAAAAAAGGAACAAACGCCATAAAATTTGCTAGGGCATCAATTCTTGCGTTATGGCCCGAGCTAACAGGGATATTTGACTCTATTGTTAAAGATCCTCATATCTCTTCGGATATGGGGATACAGCTATTAGAAATCATCAAGAAATATCAAAATATAAACCTTGACGATCTTTTCAATATGTTGAAAGAACTCAAAAAACGAGATCTATTAGAAATGATAGAAAAAAGTTGAGGGGAATATACAAAGAATTTTTTAGATTATTTCTTGTATCCTATCTTGCGTAGTAGTTCTAGTCTCCACTGTTTGTCTTCCTCATTTTCAACGCGCTTTGGAGAATATCCATCAACAACGCCGATAATAGCACGTCCGACATTGGTTTCAGCAACAATAACTTGAAGAGGCTGGTTTGATGTCGCACAATAAACAGTGCAAACCTCCTGAACCATTTTGATTCTGTTCAAAACATTGATTGGCCAACCATTACTTATAAGCACAACGAATATATGGCCCGCCCCTATGGATTTGGCAATATCGATAGCATATTTTTGTAGATCCTCATCATTTCCATCAAAAAATATTCTGCATTCATCAGAAGACTCATTAAATGCTATGCCGAATTTAAGGTTAGGGTGTGTTGTCGCCAAGGCTTCATATAGATCCACAATGGTTTTCATAAAGTGGCTTTGTCCAATAATAATAGAAGCACCCTCTGGCAACTTTATATCAATAACATGAAATTTTAGATCGGCCATATACCCCACCAAAAACAATTGAATAAAAT
>JAUQYS020000140.1:0-4077 GCA_030587585.2 Candidatus Njordarchaeota archaeon | reverse complement strand
ACCTCAACTAACTAATAGTTTAAGAAAGCAATTATTGGCTCCCAGCAAACTATATGTTGCTGATAATGGATTAATTACTGCACTTTCTCGGCTCAAAATTCGCTATGGAAGGCTTCTAGAAAATTTAGTCTTCATAGAGCTCCAGAGAAGATACTTCGGGGATCCATCAGTAGAGATTGCCTACTGGGTGGGAAGAAAAAGTGAGGTTGACTTCATCGTAAGGAGCGGCTTCGAGGTCTTGGATGCTATACAGGTCTGTTGGGATCCAATGGATTTTGAAGTACTAGATAGAGAATTAAGGGGCCTGAAAAACTTCATGAGAATAAATGGGATAAAGAAAGCCACAATAATCACTGCATACCATGAAGAAAAACGAAAGATTGGTAACAAAATAGTAAAATTTATGCCGTACTGGAAATGGGAACTTGCCCATGAAAAATCGCTTCATACGATCTAATACAATATTTCGATATATCCAAGAAATTTTCAGCATGTGATAGGCGCAATTTGCGCCCTTAGGGCTTCTCTAGTATCGCTAAAGGGTTTTAAACTTGTGATGTTCTATTCTATTTTGTTCTTAAAGAATATACCTAATCCATCGTAGAGGACTTTTATATTCTCCATCATGCGCTTAACCACGGGATTTGTCATATCCTCCGGTTTTATCACGACAATGTCAATGCCAAAAGTTTTTTGTCCTAAGCGTCTCCTTATCTTAACAATATTTCCCAGAATATCACCTGGTGTCTTAGTAATGACCAGTACGTCAAAGTCGCTCTTTAGTGAATGATCGCCGCGTGCTCGGCTCCCAAAGAGTATAATGGTTATATCTTCTCCATATACCTCTTTTATACTTCTAACTATACGTTTTTGGTAATTTTCAGATTCTTTTTTCAACTTACTCAAATATGTACCCAGAGACATTCTCGGCAAACTTCAAAACTTTTTTTGAACATTCTAGACATTTACGAGCTCTTCTAGAATCATATGATATCGCTCTTGTCCCGGGATACCGTGCCCCAATGTAATGTGGCGAAAGATAATCTGCACAGTCATATACATCTGGAGGAATTTCAATACCTGTTTTCGCATGAATCGCATCTAGAAGAGTAACAAGATCATGTGTGAATGGATATGATTTTGATAAATATACCGACAGCCCCTTAAGAGCGAACTCTGCGGCTTGATGCGAGTTGAGACATGCCGCCCAGTAGGGCCCTTCACTCGCGTATCGCTTCGCTTCTCTAATGTAGAACTGTGCTTTATCAAACCACTCTTCCCACGAGGCCATAGATATTTCCACCAATAAAAATACTGCTAACTCATACAAATCGTTAACAGAAAGATACTTATATCATTTATAAAAAGTTATCTTTTTCGTTTTAGGATAAAATATTCTCGCTAAGTAGATAAAACAAAATCTTGATTGGGCTTAGTATCCATTTTTTATTTGAGATAAGATATAAGGAGTACATGTTTGGAGAGATGAGCATAATCAAGGTTTTTCACAGATCCTCAAAACTTCTTGATGGACTTTTTCTAAACTCTTTAAATTTGTCCTCGGATATCGAGGCTATATGTTCTTTTACAAAAATACCGCGAGAAAGCCCCCAGATTCAATCTGGGGGATGAATCGCGGTCTCGGGAGGGAGGGGGCTGGGTGGTGGGAACGCAAAATTTAAAAAGAAAACAAGCATAAAAAATATATTGGGATGATGAAGCCCGCAAAAAAGAAAAAGAGAAAAAAGAGCGGGCACATAAAGGCGGAAAAGAGGAAAAAAGATACGGGTGAGTCCCGCCATTTGGCGGGATAGCCCTAACGGGCCGATGGCCCGGCCCAGGCCACTCTATCGAGCAATGATATGAGTTCGGTAGAGGGTGGCCGAACCTCCCCCGTGGGGGAATCTTAGGATTCCCCGCACTTTAGTGCGGGGAGGAGGTCAAATGATGGATTAGTTCTTGAAGAATTTTGCTTTTATCCCCATGTTTTTTTGAGGATTTCTACTATATGTTTTGGGTTTGCTGATAGCTTTGCATGAAGAAATTCTTCATCCTGAGCATATGCTATTTTTTGTTTTGTTTCTTTTATAATCGCAAGGAGCCAGCCCTCCAAGTGCGGCTGAAGTTTCAAGATTATATTATTATGCTTAGTGTATCTGTAGACATTTAGATATGTCGCAGTTAGCGAACTGTTGGGCTAGTTATTTGGTGTTCTATAGCGTCTAGCTCTCCTACATGGTGTCATTTTAGGAATGGAGAAAAGCATTAAAGGAAACAGAAGCAGAATCATCGCCAAAATAGGCCTTTTCTCATCTAAACCCTATATCCACCGGGCATGTTCCAACGTATGCGTCCGGGGGGCGCATAGTGTGCGTTCAGGCCTCTTGGCTGAAATCTTGAACATCGAGGTTCTCGTCGAACAAAAGTGATGTGTTGGTGTGCTGAGCTTTTCTCAAATATTTAGTGTGCATCCCGGGACGCATGGTGTGTGTCCAACTCTTCCCCAATAAAGCATAAATAAGAAAATGATATTTCTATATATATTGTAGATCGGACAGCGTGTGGGTATTATGAAGGAGATTTGTATTAGGGTTCTCAGGTGGACGCTCGAGCTAATAGATGTGCTTGTAAAGAAAGAAATCTTTAAAACAAGATCAGAGTTTGTGAGATTCGCTATAAGGTTTGCCTTGTATAGGTATGAAGCAGTGCTTGAGGATGTCTGTAAGCATTCTCGCCCAGTAGATAGTCCTAAGCATCCCCAAAAAGAGGAAAAAGACAATCAACATTTCGGATTGAGAGGTGATGTGACATATTTTTGCTTCCGGCCAGCTTTTTGTTGAAGGTTATGGTTATAACGAGCTCTGGGGCTCTCAGTCCAGGACCCCTGACCGTGAGTATCATGAGGAGGGGTGTTGATGAGGGTGGTAAGGCCGGTTTTTTGGCGTCCTTAGGCCATATGGTTGTGGAGTTTCCGTTGGTTATGCTCATAGGTGTAGGAATTGTTGTTTTTCTTATGAATGACTTAGCTATATTTATTGTTGGTATTGTTGGGGGGCTTTTTGTTCTAGCATTTGGGATCTTCATACTTAGGGATGCTCTACGCGGAACCCGGGGATTCGATACTAACTGCTCGGGGAGAAGGATTTTTGGATCGTCGTTCATACTAGGCTTCAACTTATCGGCATTTAATCCATTCTTTATAGTTTGGTGGATCGGCATGGGGGCATCCCTCGTGATCGAGGCATACACCTATGGGGGATACCTAGGCATAGTACTAATGTACCTTGCACATGTGTGGATAGATTTTGCTTGGCTTATAGCTATCACACAATTGGCAAAGTCAGGGAAAAAATTTATGGAGGGTATGGGCTATAGAATATTTCTTTTTCTATTAGGTCTAGCCCTACTATATTTTGGGGCCATAATGCTCTCCTCCATAGCATAGGAAAACGGTCATAATTAGCAAACTGCGCTTGTTACTATTTTCCTTAATTCTCCATGTTTCCTAATTATGTGAAGTAGATTGATGCCGTTTGGTGGTAAGAGGATATCTATTTTCTTGATAGTCTTTCTTGGAGGAATACCATACATCGAGAAATTATAATAGTATGTGGGTATGAAGAAATTTAGTTTTTTTCGGGGATGTTTATGCCTAGTTTTTTTAGGTATTCTATAAGCTTCATAATTAGTGTCCTAGCTTTTTTGGAGTATATAGTGAATTGGTGTTCTGGGATGAAGTTATGATAGAAGTTCGCGTGGAGTTTTTCTGCTAGGGCAAAAAGTTCTGTGAGAGATTCGTCTTTCATCTCGTCGATAATTATGTTCATTATCTCCCAGTAGTCCCTATGTGTATAGTGTGGCATATTCTTCTCTACACCAACAATATTTAGCAATGCTGTGATGGCTCCCCAATACTTTTCAGACGCTTGGACAAAATCTTTTTTCTTTTCAAATTCTTCAGCCTCTCTAATGAACTTGGTGTAGAGAGCCAAATATATCTTTATTCTATCCTTAGGATCCACTTTCTCGCTTAGGAGCTCCGCTATGAAGACATCAACATCCTTATCAGCGTTCCTA
>JAUQYS020000132.1:0-2905 GCA_030587585.2 Candidatus Njordarchaeota archaeon | reverse complement strand
TTGTGTCAGAGAAGTGGTAGTGTAGTGGGTTATTTGGTAGGTTGGTTGATTATTTTTGTGGATCTGAGAATGTGGGTAGAGTGTTTATATGTTTTCTTTAGGTCTGTTTGAGTATTTTTTTCTTTTTTAGGGTTCGGATTATTATGTCGATGGGCTCGTCGTCTTTGTGGGGTATGTTTCTTTTTTTTAGTTCGATTATGAAGTCTGAGAGCGGTATGTTTGCTATTTCTGCGGCTTTTTCTAGTGTTATTTCGTCGTTTTTGTATTTTTCTATGGCTGTTTTGATGAGGTATTCTTTTAGTCCGTTGATTATTAGTGTTCTTATTATGTCGGATCTGTCCATGTTTTGTTCTTTCGCTATTGTGTCTATCGTGTTTAGTATTGCTTCGGGAATCCTAATTGTTATTACTTTCATGTTTCTCACCATATATTAGTTCGAGGGTTTTTGATATTTCGATTATTCTTTCTTTCGGATATCCAGCTATTTTTTCTAGGTCGATCAGTATTCTTTTTGCGTTTGTTAGGTCTATTATTTTTTTGTTTAGTGCGATAAATAGTATGGAGTATAGTGGTACGGAATCTATTCCAATGATCCCAGCAAGGACTCGTGCTCGTCTATCATCAAGAATCAACAAGTAATCTTCGGGGTTTTCTCTGAGGGCGAGGGATATTATTGTTCTTTCGCCCAAACCCAGAGACTCAGAATCTATCGGGTCTGCCTCTATGGCCCTAATTTTTCTATTTTTGATTAGTTTCCATATGTGGTCAGCGTCGGGTTTTCCTCGCGTTTTTGTTGCCTCGATAGCGACCCCATGAGAGATGATTACATCATCAAACAGTTTGAATATTAGGTCCATAATACCTATTTTGACTGCGTATATAAGAGATGAGGTATCCATTTTTAGCTTCATTATGATCTCCTTGTATTCTATTATAATACAGCTATATTCTGATATAATTTATTTAGTAGTTGTATTAATAATTTTTTGTTGTATTGTTGAGTCTAACATTATTATTGGTTGCAGACATAGGTGTTTTCGCAGCAGTGTCGAGGGGTGTTAAAAGTATATTCTATTTTCTTGTGGCAGGAATTTTTCAAATAACAAATAACTCGGTTATACTGTGGACAATGTTTCAGAGAAATTTTTGGGGATATGTTATTTAAGATAGTGTATCTGATTTATGGTATTGTTATTGGGTATTCTTGGAGTTCTAATAATTCCTCTATGAATTTTTTATAGTCTATTTTGCATTTCCATGAGTTTCTTGCTTTTTCTCTTAGGGTTTCTTCTGAGTAGTTTTCTATGGTTGAAACTAATTCCTTTATTAGGTGTTCGTCATGTTTGTACTTTTCTACTATTTCCTCAAGTATTTTGTATTCTTTTTTTTCGAGTAGAATCCTAGCTATTGTTGGTATATATATTTTTGGTAATTTTACTAGTTCCTGTGATTTTTCAATAATGATTGTTTTGTATTTCTCCAATAAGACATCTATGCGCTCAAGATTAAATAACATTATTGCGAGGCGTATATCATTCTTAGTTCTGGATAGCATTGCTTCCACGATGTCTGGCTCTTCGGTCATTTGGGATATTGCGAGGACCCAGAGTAGGGAGGTATTATTCTCCTTTACTGCGTTTTCTGCAAGTTCAGCAAAAAATTCTATTATTCTAGCCATTATTTTCTTCTTTTGCATTTTTTTTGAGTATTCGAAAATCATTACAAGATTGGAAAAAGCTTTCTCTAATATGTTTAGAGGGACTATATGAAGATTATTAATTATCTCTTTATGTCGTCCTTTTATCACATAATACAATATTGTTCCAATGCTGACTATATCTGACTTCAAGATAAGTCCTTGTTGAACGATCTTACTTGTTATTTTGTTGAGGTCTTCAGCATGTTCACTTAGCATTATGATGGGGTATAGGAGACTAAGAGCCCGACTAAGCCTCTTAACTAAAGCTGGATAGTAAACAAAATCAGTGAAATCATTCACAAAGAAATCGATAGCTTCGAGTATGGTGTTCCATAGTTGATTAAGGAGTTGTACTCCTTTTTCTGGTTGTCTAATGAATACGAATCTTATTATATATGCAATAAAAATCGCTCTTAGAATTTTTTTCTTCTCCAGCCTTTTTATTAACATATTTGTCTTTTCCCAAGCTTGCTCATCTAAGTTTGCTATGAAAAGTGCGGGAATATAATCCTTCGCGAGGTCCTCTAAGGATGCTTCACGTATGAGATCATTTATTATGTTTACTTTGTTTAGCTCGGCTAGTTTCCTAAATAACTCAGCATAACTCTTTACCAATCCGCGATGTAGCAATTTCAACGCATCATTAGTTGTCTCAATGTCAATCTTTGTGGAGTCTGAAATAACATCTTCTTCAGTAAGCTCCCAGTAGAAACTTAGCTTATTGAGAATGTAATCTCTCACACGGCCCCTCTCTCTCCTAGCAAGTTTCTCAACATTTTTAATAAGTTCCCTAGATAGATCCCTGTTATTGGTCGAATACGCTATTATAGCAATACCAACTAGAGCTAAAGCCCTCGCATCGACTCTCCTGATATTACGAATGACCACCTGAGCTTTGTCAAAGTTTCCCTGAAGTGCATACCCTATAGCACAGTATGAAACTATAAAATCCCGTACTCTACCAGAGAATCTCATTTTACTTAAAATCAGGCCTGGAGCTATTAATGCAAAATATCTGGATAGCAGTAGCCTAAGACTCTCTGACAACAAGGAATAAACTCTCTCAACATCGGTAGAACGAAGCGAAAATAAGAAATAAATCAACGGGCTGTAGAAAAGTCTAATGTTCCGAATATTTATTTCATTAATTCTCTTAATTACAGATTCCAGATCGGTTTCTCCTTCGAGGTAGCACAATAAGTACGA
>JAUQYS020000115.1:0-3810 GCA_030587585.2 Candidatus Njordarchaeota archaeon | reverse complement strand
ATGCTTAAAAGATTTCATATTTTTAGAGTGGTGGAAAACAATGATAATGAAGGACGCTAAGAATGGAATAATGAGCGACGAAATAAAAAAATTGGCCAAAATAGAGAATATTAGCTCAAAAAAAATATTGAGGCGAGTTGCCGAAGGCCGAATTATTGTTGCGAGAAACATTGCTAGGAAAAACATAGAAAATATTAAGATTATTGGTATTGGAAGTGGATTAAGCACTAAGGTTAATGCCAATATTGGGACCTCAATGTTTGTGAACGACTTAGAGCTAGAAAAAAGAAAACTTAAGACAGCCATAAAATATGGCGCAGATACAGTCATGGATCTAAGTACTGGCGGTGACATAGATAAAATTAGGAGAGAACTACTGGATATGTCTACGGTACCATTTGGCACAGTCCCCATATACCAAGCATATATAGAAGCAGCAAGAAATAAGGGGTCTCCAGTCAATATGTCTGAAGATGATTTCTTAAATGTAATTGAGAAACATCTTAAGGACGGAGTAGACTTCATGACGATACATGCGGGGATAAGAAGAGAACACGTATTAAAAATGAGAAGCATAAAGAGAATAGCTGGTGTGGTAAGTAGAGGCGGAGCTATTTTGGCTGCTTGGATGTATCATAACGAATCTGAGAATCCACTATATAAAAATTTCGATTATATTCTCGAAATGTTTCAGGAATACGACGCAGTAATAAGTCTAGGAGATGCTTTAAGACCCGGTGCCATTGTTGATGCTCATGACTACTTTCAGATAGCGGAAATGGTTGTTCTCGCGGAACTTGTTCACAAAGCAAGACAAGCAAATGTTCAGACCATGGTCGAAGGCCCAGGGCATGTTCCACTCAATGAGATTATTATGGATATCAAATTAGAAAAAAGAATAACTAGGGGAGCTCCCTACTATGTTTTGGGCCCAATTGTTACTGATATTTCGACTCCATATGATCATATATCGGCATCAATTGGGGCGGCCATCGCGGCAGCTTCTGGGGCCGATTTTATATGTTATCTTACTCCTAGTGAGCATCTAAGTCTTCCAAATGAAGAGCAAGTTAAGCTTGGTGTAATTGGTGCGAGGATAGCTGCACATGCGGGAGATATAGTGAAGTATGGTAATAGGTTTATGGACAAAGATATAGAGATGGCTAAAGCCAGAGCTAGGCTAGATTGGGAGAAAATAATTTCCTTATCTATAGAACCATCAGCTGCGAGGAAAATCCATAACCAGTTTGGCCCATTTGGAGAAAAAGGATGCACTATGTGTGGGCCTCTTTGTGTATATGTAATTTTAGAAAAAATAATTAAAGGTGAATAACTGCGGATTGGTGAATTATTATGCCAGAAATTTTGAGTCTCTGGGTTAAGGCAAAAATTCTTAGAGGGTCAAAATGGCTTATATGTAGTAAATGCTTGAAGTATGTGAATCCCAAAATATACAATGAGGTAGCTAGGGATAATGTTGTTCTAGAATTTTGTCCTGAGGAGCAAGGACAACTAGTTTATGGAAAGATCGCATCAATGATAAGATCCTCTAGGCCAGAAAAGATAAAAATCGTTACTGTGGATGGTTCTCCTCATTGCTTTACGCTTCATGCGGCGGTAAATGAGGCCGTATATATACTTGGAGAAAAAGTTGAGAAAGAACATTATGTTGTTTTGGATGGCGAAAAACTGATAAGGATATCTCCAGAAGCGGTAAGAATTGCGCGCTATCTAAGCTTGGTAGACAAGCTGTTGAAGAGTAATACAGAGATCTTAGAGGACCTAGAGAAACATAGCTTGGAATACAAGAAGGCTAAGCAAATAAAAGATGCAGAACTGTAGTTATAGAAAAGCCTATTTATTCTCTTCATTTTATTTTTAACTATTATTTCTTATTTTTAGATGCGGTTCTTTCTATGATTGATCAAATCTATTCAAAACTCGAATCAAAATACAAAACTTTTGTTTTTTATTGCATAGATCTCTTCGTACTGAGGTAATAACACCTATTACATCATCTTTTTAAAAGATGCGAGACTCTTATTTTTTGTATATTACGAAGAATAAATTTCTGAGAGGGGGTCATTTTTGTCAAAAATAAAAAAATACTTAAACAAGAAGAACATAGCGGTCATATGCATAATATTTTCTCTGATTGTCGTGTCTATTTACTACGTATTTTTATATCGTGTACCAACAACACATGAGGTCAATATGTCTTTGAACAAGCCCCAAATTTCGGCTCCAAACGAAGATTGGGATAATGATGGTCTTAGCAACAGTATAGAGCTAAAATACGGTACTGATCCGTATGATAACGATACTGATAATGATGGTATAATTGATGGGAATGAGATAGAATGGAATGTGGATATTGATGGTGATGGCTTGATAAATGCTCTGGATATGGACTCTGATAATGATGGTGTACTAGATGGTGTTGAAGACAAAAATCATAACGGCATCGTTGATAGTGGAGAAACAAGCTATATTCTCGCAGATTCAGATTTTGATGGTTTAAGTGACGGAGAGGAAGATATTAATGGAAATGGCCAATATGATATAGACGAGCCTAATCCTCTAGATAAGGATACTGACGATGATAGTTTGGCGGATGGTAGCGAAATAGATTGGATGGATGATACAGATAATGATAGTGTTATAAATGTGTTAGATAATGATTCTGATAATGATGGGCTCCTTGACGGTATAGAAGTATATGTATACAATACAAGTCCAGTTCTGAATGATACTGATAGGGATCTTGTGGGCGATGGCGTAGAAATAGAAAAGGGAACAGATCCACTAGATAGAGATACAGATAATGATTATTTGATAGATGGATTAGAAGCGACAGAAAATGGATATTGGTTCGAAGCAGAAGAATTTGCTATTGATCCAGACACACAAATAGATGGAGATGTGATGGCGACAAATAACTATACTGTAATTCCTATGGATGATGGAAGAATAATATCTGGAGCTATCAATATAACGTTTGAGAAAGGAAGATATAAGCTATATGTTCGTGCTGTCTCCATGGAATCCCAATTTGGGTGCCCAGCAATAACGATTAATATATCTGCAGGAACAAACATATATAATGAGACGATAGATCTAATATATATAAACACTACATTCGGATACAATATCTATCATTGGTATTCTACAACGATATTTAAAATAAATACAACCGATGAATTGTCGATAAGCGTAAACACGACAGCAGGAGAGGGCATTGCTATTGATAGATTAGCACTAATTAAGATTGAAGGAATAACATATATTCCAACGGATCCTCTAGTTCCAGACTCCGATGGAGATGGACTCTTAGACGGCTTTGAAGAATCTGCTATTGCCTACTGGTGGGAAGCAGAAGATTATTGCTTTAACGATTCTCAAATAGTTCCACTCGCTGATATGAGTAGTGGTAAAGGAATAACACAACTAGAGAATAGTAGTTTATGCAAAATAGAAGACAACGTTTCTGTTTTTTCAAGCGGCGATTATTCCATATATGCAAGAGTCACAAATATGGTCGGTCCAGGCTTCCAGTTTAATATCTCGGTGGAGATAGACATAAAATATATCTCTGGGCAGAATAGTACCTTAAAAGGCATCATAGAAGTTAAAGGCCCCTACCCTAGGGGAAGGTGGGTCGTGGCATATTTCAATAATTCCAGAGGTTTAAGCTTCTTTACTCTCAAAGAATCAGCAGCTATGTCGTTTCACTTAAAGGTTGAGGCAACAACAATACAAGCTCTTGTAGACAAGATAGTACTCATGAATATGAGATTTAACAGAGCACGA
>JAUQYS020000070.1:0-3249 GCA_030587585.2 Candidatus Njordarchaeota archaeon | reverse complement strand
CCCCGCACGCCCTCCCAGACCGCATTCATCCCCCAGATATAATCTGGGGGCTTTCTGCGGTATTTTTTTGTAATGTTAGGCTCTTCGCTCTCGAACATTTTTCAACAACCAAATAAATTTTTTCTCTAATATAATGAAGAAAAAATTCATATTTATAAAGTTTACTTTTTTGTAGTTTAACTATAATTTATAGAAGGATACTATCTCATCTAAAGCGAAATAATGAAGATCCCAGAAAAAATATTCCAAAAAAATGCTAAATATGAACATACGAAAGCTGATTTAAAACATGCTCTCTTATTTTATCAGGATTAGGCAGATCTCTTATTATTTTTCCGTTTTCCATAAATTTCTCAAATACCATCTCGTAGGATCCTTCTGGTTTTTCATTCCAAGGCGTTACTTTTACTATGATCTTTCCTTCTTCTCTTTTTATCCATACTTTTTTTCTTCCATCAAACTTCCCTCTCTTGCAGATAGGATGCCATTTTCCATCCTCCTGAATTGCCACAATATCCATCGCAAAGTCTATATATGGAGCATTAGCAACAGCCGAACCAATACCAAAACCATCCGCGCCTGCTGCTATCAGTTCTCTTATATTGTGCTCATTTACGCCGCCAGATAATATGACCTTAACTTTGCTATATCCTCTCTGCTTAAGTTTCCATTTTACTTCTCTAAGTATGTCTCCAAAATTCCCCTTTCTGCTTCCAGGAGTATCGAGTCTTATTCCATAAATTCGGTCTATCCCAACGGATTCTATTGCTCTAATAGATTCCTCTACCTCATCAGAAAAAGTATCGCAGAGCATTATTCTGGGAACATCGTCGGGCATATATTTATCAAATGCCTTCCATCCCTCCGCATGATCTCCTCTGACAAATCTATATATCACTAATAGCGCATGAGGCATCGTACCTAGAGGCTTCTTACCTAAAAGTTCTGCGCCTAATACACAGGATACTGCATCAAAGCCGCCAATATAGGAATAATAATCACAAAATGGAGCTAATGCTGGATGTGTTCTTCTTGCACCGAAATTAACTATAGGTATATTCCCCGCCAATTTTTTAAGTCTCGAAGCCTTAGTAGCAAACCCAGAAGCTGCTGCCATGATACCCAATATCGAAGTCTCGTATACAGCAAACTTTGCGTAGGGACCAACTATAAGCATTACTGGAACCCTGACTCTATCTATGTCTCGTTGTGTGAGAATTGTTCCCTCTGGAACCGCATATACATCTATAGGAAGTCCTTCCAATAATTTTAATATTTCTCTAAGACCAGCAAATACAAACCATTCATATTCTTTTGGCATTGAACTTACTGTGAATTCCGCCGCCACCACTACCTTATCTATGTTATCTTTTTCGAGAATTTGCTTCGTTCTAATAAAATATATATCCGTAATTCTCGCGTTCTTGATCTCATCATGAAACGGCAGAAGAAAAATTCTTTCAGATTTTCTCATTATCTATTCACCCATTTTAAAAAAATAATTCAAAAAATAAAAACAATCTACTATATTTTAATTTCGCACTATCAAAACTAAAAACGTTAAAAGACAAAAAACAATAACACAGAATTAGCAATAGGTTCTTATAATCTCCTTACATATTCAATAACTAGGGATCCTCTATTTCATAAGTTATTTTCCTACTGTGTTTTATTTTTTTATTGAGAGCTTTATTGGTTCTTTTAGATAGCGATCAAGAATGGCACCATTTACTTCACGTTTTAGCTTAAATTCGACATATTCCTTTATCTGTTCTCACGATATATTACCAAAAGCCTATTAGGTACATTATTTCCCTCCTATAGTCATACGAATCTTTAAGATCGCATTTTGGCCTTATATCAAAAAGCAACTTACTCCCCAGTAAGTAACTTACCCCTCTAAAAAAATAAAAAATACTATATTTCAATACCTAATAATATCCGTGCTAGTGTGCCTATGGTATATGTAGCAAAAGCCGATCCCACTATCATAAGAACATTTAGTATAGCCTTTTTCTTTATTCCTGTCCCCGAGAGAACTGCAGTAAAAATGCCAGCAAAGAAAGCAGTAACAGAAGCTGATAATATGGATATTATAGCAGCAAATATAGGACTAATCGAAAGGAAATATGCCACAAAGAATGGGATTATCGCTGGAAGAGATCCTAGAACATAATAAACACCAGTTACTTTTGCTATTGACCCAGGAGACGGAGGTTCTTCTTCTACTTTTAGGTGTTTTACCATATTTTTTAGTGCCCCAATATCATCTTTCATTTTGCCTATTATTCCTTGTATAACCGAATCACTTAGCCCCTTTTCTCTCAATAAAACCTCTAGATCTTTCTCTAGTAAGTCTGGTGCGGTATTTGCTTTTGCTTCTATTTCACTAATTTCTCCTTCATATATATCTTTTTGGCTTTTTGTTGATAGATATGCACCAGTCGTCATAGAGAATGTGCCTCCGATTGCGGCTATGAGGCCAGTTAAACCAATAGCAAGGGTATTACCGGTTATTCCCGCTAGGCCTATTACTAGAGCTAATATTTCTACAAGTGAATCCGTCATTCCATAGATTGCGTCTTTTATACTTGCTATTTTTGATTTGCTGCCTATCAATATCTCAGAGAAATTAGCCTCATGCTCAATCTCATCATATATTATTTTCTTTATCTGTTCGTAGACTTCGGGCATAGCCTCAAAATTCTCTAATATTATGGAGTACTCCAACGTAGCGGAGCGCTCGCCAAGCTCTAAGTAATAAATCATGAATGTCACGGGAAGAAAGAAAGCTAAGAGCTTATAAAAAAATATTTTTATGCGTAATCTAATGGATTTTTTGAAACGCCTACCCATATATTTTAAAGCAAAATTATGCCAAAAATCAGCATGTGAGTCCTCCATAGAGGCTAGTTTTTCGAACATTTCTTTTTTCTTTCGTTTAGATTTCTTTGACATAAACCTGTAGATACTAGAAGCAATAATTTCGTCTTCCCAAAATTCTTTAACTTTGTTAATATTAATAGTCATTTTCATAATACTCGCCAAAAATGACTTTATAATGACTCTTTTTATATGCTTAATTATTTCAATGTTTTTGATAACACTTTTTTTCATAGTTTTGTTATTTTATCGGGTATTTAATTTTTGCCTTACAAAAAGATTGGTGATTACATGTCTAGATTAAAGCAACTATTAGTTAGGCTTAGAAAATACTTATGTGATGTTTTCGCTAGGCTATATGCTGAC
>JAUQYS020000012.1:0-2585 GCA_030587585.2 Candidatus Njordarchaeota archaeon | reverse complement strand
TAAAGAGTATATTATCAGATATGTTTGAGGTACTTAACCATGTATTGTTGGGGGGAAAGAACTATATTATTTTGGCGCATTTATGCGATCTTAATTTAAGTATCGATATGCTCAAAAATTTGTCAGAGAAATTCGATGGAAAAATGGTTATTATTGCGGTATCCGAATATATGACCGAAAATCTAAGAAAGCAGTTGACTAAGAAAATATCTAATTCGTTGCAACAATCTATGTTAATTTTATCTATTGATGATGGACTGGAAAAAATATTAAAGAAAGTTAAAAAACGAAATAAAGCGCTAGTAGTATTGTAGGGTGTAAGCTTTGGAATATACCTTTGCTTTCATATTGAAAGAGGAGACTATGAGTAAACTAAAAGAAATTCTATTTGAGGCCATAAAATCAGCTAGAATGAGTGGGGTTCTACAGAAACTATATCTTCGAACCGCGGAGAATAAGGATCAGGCAGTATATTTTCTGTCGGTGTCAAATGTTCCTTCTAAGCCTGAGTTGTCCGAGGGATTTATTGATTATATGGCCATAGTGGAAAACATAGATGAGGATGCACAGGAATTGGTTTCTCGTTTGCTTAAATCGAATGCCACAATTGTTACAAGAACCGATGATATTGACCCAGCAATTTTTGTAGAAAAATTGCCTATTTTGATCACTTTGGATAAGTCAAAAAATGAAGCGGAGGTAATCGCATATATATTAAATGGAATAACGAAGATGCTGTCTCTTAAAAAAGAGTCAGTAATTAAGATAATAAGATCAGTAATAAAAGAAGATAATACTGAATTAATTGAAGCCTATAAAATGGTGTCAAGAAAATGAGAGGCTCAAAAGGACCTAGATCTCGTACAAGAAAATTATTTTCGAAAAGTCCAAAAGAAAGAGGATTGCCCCCAATATCGGCAATTTTGTATCAATACAAGGTAGGAGAAAAAGTAGTAATAAAGATAGATCCCTCAATCCAGAAAGGAATGCCATATAAAAGATTTCATGGAAAAGTTGGAACAATAATAGATAAAAGAGGCAGAAGTTATATAGTTCTCGTAAAAGATGGGAACAAAGAAAAGAAAGTGATAGCAAGGCCAGAACATCTGCGTCCAATCGGAACAAAACTTTCTACTCGAAGGTGAGTTTACTTTTCATGTACTCTCTCTTCCTATAGAATGTAGCGTAATACGCGTGTATTATGAAAACTTTAATAAAGATCGATGAGATATCTGATCGATATTAGTAGGTGTGTTTATGCGGGAGGATGAATTTATAATTAAGGGTGGAGCTGAGGTTGAAGTAGTTTCTCGTGTAACGGTCTGTGAGTGTAAGGACAAGAGAGGACGATTGCTATACGATTTTAAAAAAAATGAATTTGTTCATGAGGGAAAGTGTAAATTATTTTTGCTATGTACAATAATTGAGATGCAACAGTTTAAGTCTGAATTATCCAAAAATAATTTTGGTTCCTTTTAGATAAAGTTATCTAAAGATGGATACGCTAGTTTTTTTATTGTTTTCCAACTTTTCCTTACGATTGTTGGGTCTTTTTCTATTATTTTATCTAGTTGTGCTTGTGTTTTTGGATCCGAGGGATAGCCGCTTCCAAAGTCTATTCCTAAGCGTTTTTTTATTTCATCTATTTTTCTATCTCTTAGAACTTTTGCAATAATGCTTGCCGCGGCCACTATTACTTCATCTTGGTCGGCTTTTGGCTTCAATATTAGTCTATGTTTTATATCTTTGTCTATGTATTTTTCGAGGTGTTCTCTAAAGTTTTTAACAGATGATGGTGTATCTATAATTATGGTACAGGGTCTTTTTATGTTTTTAATTAGCTGGGCTATAGCCATAGCTTCTAGCTCGTTTAATGCATGCCTTGCGACCCATTTGTCAATAAGCGGAGGATCCAAATAAACGACAATAACTCCATCAGATAAAGCTAATATCTGTTCAAAAAGCTCATTTCTTTTCTTTTTTGTTAACATTTTTGAGTCTTTGACTCCCAGCGATTCTAAGCTATCCAGAAGTATGCTTCTAGCTATAACCATAGCTATTACCATAGGACCAATGACAGGACCTCTACCAGCTTCGTCTATCCCCCCGACATATCCCTTTTTTGATATATTGATTTGCTTTAGAATAATTGGTTTCAATGTAGTCGACCATCATATTAGTATTTTGAATTCGGATATTCTAAGGATATTATCTGAATTTATATTTTGGAGCCAATAAAATATTAGGGGTAATTATGGATCATGTGGAGATTATTGCTATCAAGATACAGACCCAGCGGGATTTATTAAAAATAGTAGATGAGATCCATAGAGGTAATGTCATTATTGCAAGTTTTTCGGCATTTAAAAACATTAAGATACGAAGAGATCTTGTTAGGAGGATTCTCGAAACAAGTCAGAAAATGAGATTCAACATATTGGGTGTGGGATCGGAATATATAATTATAGCTCCCCCCAAAATAAGGATAAAAATCGAGAGAGATGGAGATTAGATTATATGCCAAGAAGTGATCTAAGTTTTCTTTTTGCAAGCGCTAAGTCTGTTTCAGTTACGCGTCTTCCAAG
>JAUQYS020000419.1:0-1925 GCA_030587585.2 Candidatus Njordarchaeota archaeon | reverse complement strand
GTTCATTATAATCTCCTCAGAATTTTTTTCTTAAGCTCAGATGCTAAAATAATGATTAGGGATAGGAAAATCATCGCTATCGCTACCCATCTCCAGCGCTCTAGTACCCTCATACTAGTGGCCAATTCTGAGTTCTTTATCGCACTTATCGTTATTGCATAAAGGGATTTTGTGGCTTCCTCCGCTAAGTATTCCACATAGTTTAGTAGTAAAGCTGTATCGTTCCTGTCTATGGCTACTATTATTGATTTATATTTCTCTCTTGCTTTGACTATAAGATCATTTACAGTTTTGGTGATGTTGTCTGTTTCCTCTAACTCTAATGTACTTGATTTCTCTAGAATATCTCCAAATATATCTTCAGCCCACATATCTATAAACTCTTCATAAATCGTTAGATGATCTACAGAAATATTTTCATTCACATTAAATGGGTCGGCACAATCTCCAATATAATGTCCTAGCACGGCGTATCTCATCGCGATTAAAGTCCAGTTGTTTTGATTCATGGCATCTATAAGTGCATAATAGTTGCAAAGAATGTTATCTAAAAGGTATTTAGTATGGCTCTGCGTATTATTCCAATGTGCTGGTTCTTCTGCATATCTCATTATTATGTATTGATTGCTAAGCAACCTAGATCTAATAGCATCATCGGGAATGAGCTGAGCAACTAAGATTGCCAAGCCAGCCCGCCAATTAGAGCTCTCATAATGTTCTTCTGTACTGATTCCACAATGAGGAATTACAAAAAGAACAAGAAGTATCAGTAGTATTTTATTTTTCATTTTTTTGACCCCTTAAGATTCTCCAGATCCGTTAGGATATTCTCAAAAATCTTTACATCTTCTTCGTTGAGCCCTATTTGAGCCATTGCATTTAATGCTCCATCAGAAGTAAGGCGTATGTATTGTATAAAATATCTTTTCATAGACACAATATTTTTTAGCCATCGTATCATGCTATTCAATGCATCTTGACCGTCTACAACAACTCCTGGCATGAAGGTTTTATCAAACTCGTACATTAGTGCAATTGCTTTAATGAAACTATTATAGTATATCCTGATCGGGCTTTTAAGGAGATTATTCCATTCCTCATTATTGCACTTAACAACCACCGTAACAAGAGACTCTTTATCAAGGGTAGAAAAAATTGCTCCAAAAAGATCCATATTATCACCTTTTTTCTACCATATACTAATAGATAATTTTAATAAAATATTTTAAAGATTATAACTAATCGTAATATTGGTGAATGTTATGAAAAGCACGATTATTGTTCTTCTAATGTTTTCATTGTTGTTAATGAGAATAAATTCACCAATGCACATAGCTACGGGTCACGTCAATATATGTTCTGATCTTTATGAGAGTAAAATTTATGTCGCTGCTAACAAAATAAACAAAAGACCTTATTCGAAACCAAAAGCTATGCTATCTATTCGTACGGCTCCGAACATTGTGACTTTCTATGTTGACCAGGGAAATGAGGTAGACAACATTATGTATACTTCTGGACAGGAACTAAGGTTCTTCATAATTTGCGAAGATTTTGATGGAGGATTCGACTATGTAAATGTTACAGTAAATGGTTCGATTTGGCTTCAATTTGTTTACACCGGCACAGATTGGTATGTGACTGTCTATATGTGGGATCTTAACACTCTTGTTCCTAATTTTGATAATACATCCTCCGCTACACGTCTTGATGCAAAGGTTTATCTTGATCCTCTTAAACCAAACAAAATCGATGAGGGAACATATTATTTTAATATTACCGCTGTTAACATAAATGGTGAGAACTCTACCGAACCATTAAATGTGGATTATATCGTTTTTGACTATACGCCACCAAATGTTTCTATTGCGGAAACAAAAGCCATAAACAGCCTCGATAATAAAACAAAGACATCAGACCAAACC
>JAUQYS020000427.1:0-1963 GCA_030587585.2 Candidatus Njordarchaeota archaeon | reverse complement strand
GCGATTATAATATAAGGAAGCCAAGTTAAGGTTGATGTGTGCGCTATTTGGGTTCATTTCATATGCTTTTTTCAAGCACCTTTCAGCGTTATTAAAATCGCCTAATAGAATATATATTCCACCGATCGCGCTAATATGGCCAGGTGATAGAAGAATATCACAGAGATCTGGAAGGGCCTCAACCAGTACTCTAGAAAGTTTTAATGCTATATCTTCTCGATTAATTTTATAATAGCATTTGTTAATTTCCTCGGTGTAGCGGTCTAAAAAATCTTTTAGTGCTTCTTTAGGACATTGTCTGATGTAACGTTTAGCCATTTCCGTGTTTCCTAGTTTAATCACATATATGACTGCTATATTATAGTAGGGCATAGCATGATACTTATTGGCCTGTATTGCTTTTTCTAAGTAATATAGGGTTTTTTCATAGTCTTTAATAAAGTAATAGCACATTGCCAGCTCGTTAAAAGCATAGGACCAATATGGGTAAATATTGACAGTTTTTATGAAATAGCTTATGGCTGTTCTGTAGTCTTTTTTGTCCATGAAGATTTTACCAAGCCACATATATGCTTTAGCGTGGTATGGGTTCATAGATATTGTTTTTTCTAGATACTCTTTTGCTTTTTCTTCTTTTCCAAGGCTATAATAAATGTCGCCATAGGCGTACAGGGCATTGAAATGCATTTTGAATTCATCTGGCATATTATCTAAGATTTCGATAGCCTTGTCGTGTTCTCCGAAGAACTCGTGGAACAGGGCCTTAGCTATTATCTCTCTAAACTTACTCGGCTTGATGTCTGGGATCGTTATATAGTCTTTTTCTGGCATCCTCAGCCAATTCAGAGAGCGTCTTAGGACATATCTAGCTCGAATGCTTTGTGAGATATCAAGTACTTTTCGCGCGATTTCAATAGTTTTTTCAAAGTTGCGTTCTAAGTAATAAACTTCGGCCAACCCTACTAAAGCATCGGGGAACTCATTGTGTTTTTCTAGAGCTTTTTCGAAATATTGTTTGGCTTTATCTAGCTTGAAGAGGTCAAGGTAAATATTTCCTAGTGTTGTGAAGACATGCACGTTATTTAAAAGGTTTGCTGATTGTTCGACATGTTTGGGATTTTCCAGGACTAATTTATAAAGCAATAGTGGAGGTTTACCAAGGGTCTCGCGAATAGTATCGTACATTAAAGCGTATTTTGTTTCGCCTGTTTCTTCAAATTCTGCTTTTAATTCTTCAAGTAAAGCGCTTAAGCTCTCTGTGTCCTGTGTTTGAATAGCTCTATAAAATTTTTCTTCTAAACTTTCAGCAAAAGAGGACATAGATTGAATTAAAGCGGTATTATCTGGTAGTGCGTCTTTTCTTTTTAGATATTCTATGATGATACTGATACTTCTCCATCTGTCTTCTTTATTTTTTGCTAAGGATTTATATACTATTGCCTTTATCCAATTAGGCATTTTTTCTGGTTCTTCTGGTTCATCTTCGGTTATCTTGGCTATTAGTTCTAGTGGCGAATATTCCATTTGGAAGGGAGGTTTTCCTTCTATCATCTCATATAATAGGCATCCAAACTGCCAAACATCGGTTCTTTGATCAACTTTACCAAATTTTTTCGGATTTATCTGTTCGGGGGCACAGTAAAGTAGCGTTCCAGGATACTGGCTAGTTGTGGATGATCTTAATAGTATTGTTGCTATTCCAAAGTCGCCAGTACTCTAGCGGGGTTTAGAGATCGGTTTATGGTGCCCAAGACTTGATGGGTTTCTTGTTTGTCGAAATTGATAAAAAATTATCATTATAGACCTTCCTTTTAATAAGCCATTATGTCAAAGCAATTGTCACAACGAAGACTATGTAAAGTATCGAGAAAACAGCTGGACGCATAGCTAGGCCAGGTATACATGTCCCCCCCAACTATTTAAGAATAAGCAATTATCCTACTAGCGGGGGGAGGAGGCCTAT
>JAUQYS020000393.1:0-1515 GCA_030587585.2 Candidatus Njordarchaeota archaeon | reverse complement strand
AATAATGAAGGAAGATGCTTATAGAGGGCCTATGCTAAACAAGATGCCAGATCTAACAGTATATTTCGATAATCTCCACTATGGCGCAAATGAAATGATAGGATTTAACAATATGTATAGCATGGAAACAGCTAAGGGCGCCGATGATTCTAATCATGGTGAATATGGAATATTTATAATAAGTGGCCAAAATATTAGCAAAATGAATCTGCAAAATATAAAGCTGGAAGACTTAGCCCCAACGATACTTGAGTTAATGAACATAAATATTACTAATATTGACGGGAAATCTATAATATAAGGCTATCACTTGTCCCACATAGTCTGTAATGACGTAATTCGCACCTACATCCCATCTTCTCTTTTTAAAATCTTGTAGATTTTTCAGATAAAACTTGAAAAATTTATATTCTATTTTTGTGTAAAGATTCATTAGACGGCGAGGTGTTTTTAATGAAAACACGTAAATATGGCTTAATTCTCATATTAACAATACTGGTTCTCTCCTCATTCAACGTATTCTCGACCCAAAATATTTCGAAAATCTCCTTCGAAAAAAAGTACAATAAGATAGGACACGAGACTATTACATCATTTGGATCGTCCTTAAAGTATACTAAAAAAGAGAATAAACAAAATATTGACTCAAATCTCAACAATTTCTTTGTTGACCCTATCCTAGAGAAGAATAGGAACTCCCCACAAAAAATACTTGTATTATTCAAAGACGAGAACTCAATGAATAATTTTTACTCAATAATCGAAGAAGAAACAACAACAAAAATTCTTGCAAAATTCAAGATAATTCCAGCGATATTCATTGAATCTAAGTTGGACACCATTCTTAAATTGGCACAAAAAACTGGGGCAATTGTGGGGCTTTACGCCAATAGAAAAATACAATTAGCTGACGCATACACACTACCGAGTCAAATTGTGGACGAAACAAAAAATAGACAATATCCCACAACCAGCGACACGGCCCAGATAATAGGGGCTGATACATTTTGGGAAAACGGTTATAACGGTAGCGACATAGTTGTATGCGTCATTGATACTGGAATAGATAGCTCCCATCCCGAGCTCAGCGGAAAAATAGTCGCCGCAAAATCATTCGTACTTAAAAAGTATGGGTATGAGAAGGATATAACAGATCCAGAAGACGAGGAGGGGCATGGCACCGCTTGTGCAGGAATAATAGCTGGAAAAGGAATCGATCCCCGCGGACAAGGTATGGCCCCCGAAGCAAAATTGATGAATGCTAGGATCTTTTCTCCAAATGTGGAGGGAGCTACTTGGGCGGGAATTATAGCTGCCATTGAGTGGGCCACATATGGCCCAGATGAAACACCCAATACTGGGGACGAAGCAGATATAATCAGTATGTCAATAGGAGGCGGAGAAATATATAACTCACCAATGTGGCTAGCAATAGAAAAAGCAACAGAATATGGGATCATCGTGTCGATATCAGCAGGAAACGAAGGAGTTAATCAAATAGCCTCAATGAGCGTG
>JAUQYS020000375.1:0-2685 GCA_030587585.2 Candidatus Njordarchaeota archaeon | reverse complement strand
AGCAAAATTTTATAAGATATGTATAGAGAACTCAATAGATTTACCAACTACATATTTTCCATCGAGCTTGGATGATGTTAAACGTGTATCAAAGCATATTCAGTATCCCTGCATAATAAAACCTACTCTTCCACACTTATGGCGAAGAAGATTAAAAGGAAAAAAGATGATATTTGTAGATAGCCCCCAGAAGCTTGTCTCTTATTATAAATTTCTCTCTCCAAGGGAAGGCGAGGTAATAATACAGGAGGTCGTTCCGGGAGGGGAGGAGCTAATCTATGTCTTTGGCGGATACTTTAACAGAGATTCAGAGCCCTTGGCTGTATTTACGGGCCGTAAACTTAGGCAATTTCCTCCGATGTTCGGATCTGCCTCTCTTATGGAGAGTGTTGAAAACCAAGAGATCCTTGAAAAAAGTGTTTCAATATTAAAGAAGATGGGGTATCATGGCATTTGCGGAACCGAATTTAAGTTTGATCCTAGATCGGGCGTTTTCAAAATGATGGAGATAAATATTAGGCCAACTTTGTGGTTTAGTGTTACAATGGCTTCTGGCGTTGATATAATATATACTGCCTATAAAGATTTAGCTGGGCTTCCAATAGAGGGAAAATTGCGTCAAGAAAAGTATGCCAAATGGATATACTTCGCGAGAGATTTTGTATCGTCCATCTATTATATCACTCGTGGTAGATTAAAAGTTGAGGAATGGATGAGGTCTTTAAGAAAGATAAATGCGCACGCCATATATGCGAGAGACGATCTTTACCCCGCGATTTTCTATCCAATATCTCTTTTCAAAGAATTTTTTGACTATTTCCTGACTGGTGGATAAACTGGGATCTCAATGAGAATTTTAATAGTTCAAAACACGGATTGGCTTAGGCGTAATCCTGCACAGCAGCATCACTTAGCGGAGCTTCTCTCGCAAAGAGGACACGACATAAGGGTTATAGACTTCGAAATTCTCTGGAGATACTCACCTCGAAGAGAATATATTTCCAAAAGACAAGTCTTCAATAATGTTACCAAAGTTCACGCGGATGCGAAAATAAGTGTCTATAGGCCTAGCATAATTAAGATACCTCTTCTTGACTATATTTCGTTTATGCTCTCAGCTTTTAAAGAGGTATTAAGGCAGATAAAGATTTTCTCGCCGGATGTCATAGTCAGTTTAGGAATCGTAGCCGTAGCCGCTGGGCTATTAGCTAGACTACATCGCATACCATTTTTTTATTACTGGATAGATGTGAGCCATAGACTCATACCAGTAAAGTTTCTTCAACCAATCGGATGGATGATAGAACGCATTAATCTCAAACTGGCTGATAAGATATTCGTTATAAACAAAAAGCTCGGCTACTATGTCATCAGAAATGGAGCCGATCCCGAGAAAGTCACAGTTCTAGGCGCCGGAATTTATTTTGACAAGTTCAACCCGAACCTTGACGGCTCGTTTATAAGAGAACAGTATGGTATATCTGAAAATGATGTAGTGCTGTTCTTTATGGGATGGCTCTACAAATTCTCTGGTTTGAGAGAAGTTGCATTAAAACTGCTTGAAATGCATATCAAGAATGTGAAACTGTTAATCGTTGGAGATGGAGATTTGTATGATGAACTTCAAGAGATAAAAAATAGGCTCGACAAGAACAACAGCATAATATTAGCTGGGAGAAGACCTTACAATGAAATACCGTATTATATTGCTGCTGCAAACATCTGCATTCTTCCAGCATATACCTCGGAGAAAATAATGCGTGACATAGTGCCGATAAAAATCTATGAATATATGGCTATGGGTAAGCCAGTCATAGCTACGAAGCTTCCAGGAGTGATGCTGGAATTTGGGATGAACAATGGAATAACCTTCGTGGACAGACCGGAGGATGTTGTGAAAATGGCTTTGCACATGATCGAAAACAATATTTTAAAAGAACTGGGAGACAAGGCTAGAAGATCCGTAGAAAAATACAACTGGAACTATATCGTCAGCGAATTCGAAGACACCATAAAGAAGGTTGTGGAAGAAAGAAGGTCGTCATGAAAATTCTGCAGATAACCTCCTGTTTTTATCCTGCGTGGGCTTATGGAGGCCCAGTAACAGCCGTATACTATATTACAACAGAGCTTGCGAGAAGAGGTCATGAAGTTGTGGTCTTCACTACGGATAGCATCGATAAAAAGACACGTTGTGATAGTAATTTTCTCGAACTTGATGGGGTCGAAATCTACTACTTTAAAAATATAAGTAATTCATTAGCATGGAATCACAGAATCTTCCTCGCACCTGGTATGATATTTCAATTAAGGAAGAAAATTGAAAACTTTGATATCATCCACTTGCAAGATTATAGAACTTTTCAAAATATTGTAGCACACTACTATGCCAAGAATAGCAACGTTCCATACGTATTGCAAGCTCATGGCTCCGTCATAACTTTCTTTCAAAAGGCAAAATTGAAGAAGATTTTTGACGCTCTCTGGGGCTTTAAAATCTTAGAAGATGCTTCAAAGCTTATAGCATTAAACTCTTTTGAAGCCGAACAATATAAAGAAATGGGGATACCGATGGAAAAAATTGAAGTAATTCCAAATCCCATAAATCTTTCTGTTTTTGAAAATTTGCCAAAAAGGGGAGAATTTAAAAAAATATATAATGTCGATAGTGAATACAAAATAATT
>JAUQYS020000353.1:0-8618 GCA_030587585.2 Candidatus Njordarchaeota archaeon | reverse complement strand
TCTAGTTCCTGTGCTATTTCTTTTGTGTTTACTCTTTTTCTTTGTGTTAGCATTGTCATTATTTTTTGTGGTATTGCTTGTTCTATATATTGTCTTGTGTAGTATATTTTTCCACTCGGCGATCTTATTGCTATTTTTCCCAACTGTTCTTTATATTGCTCTATTATTTTGTGTGGTATCCCTGTTTTCGCCGCAAATTCGTCCATGTTTATGTATCCTTTGGTCTCTATTTCGTGTTTTATTTTTTTCCATATGTATTCTTTGTGGTATGCTTTTCCTTGGTGTATGTGTGCTATTTTTCTTATTGTTTCTTCTATGTCTTCTGGGAATAGTTTTACCATTTCTGCTAGTCGTTTTATTTCGATTTGTCCCATTTTTTGTATTGTGTCTTCTATTTTTTTGAGCGCCGCTAAGTAGTAGTCTCTATATATTATGAAGTCTTTTCTTTTTGATTGTACATAGAAATCAGCTATATCTAGCAGATTTCTTATTTCTTCTTCCCGCATTTTCATTGTGTTTGCCAGCATTGTTATTGATGCTACTTTTAGTTTTGATAGGTTTTGCCTAAGCATATCTATCGGGCTCATTGCTACTGTTTCTTTTGGTACGACAACGACTTCTCTTGCAGCCTCCATAGTTACTGGTGTTGGTCTTTGTATGGTCTCTATTGTTGGTCTTTCTAGTATGTCTTTTAGTGTTGCTTCTCCTAGATTTATTATTATGTTTTGTTTGAATGCTTCTTTTCTGAATGGGTCCTCTATGTTTCTTATTGTTTGCCACCATGCTCTTCTTGCTGCCTCTATGGCTATGCTTGTTCTTTTTTCTTTTGTGTATAGCGTTCCTATTTTCGCTATTTCTGATGCCATTGGCCCGTTGCTTTTGCCGCGTAATACGTCTGCCCATGAGTCGTGTGGTAGTCGGAATGAGTATGTTGTTCCTTCTCTCGCTAGGTATCTTGATATATCCTCTATTGTTGTGTCCATTATTATGTCTTCTATGCCTAGTTTTTGTTTTGTTCTTTTTTCCTTAGCGATTAGATATATGTAGTTGTATAGGTCTTGATGCACTGCGTATTTCGTGAAGTCTGTCATTATTAGTAGTGTTAGTAGTGCTTCGTATCGTTCTGGTTTTCCTCCTAGCAATCTCCATAGTATATCGTCGACATAGTCTAGCATTCCTTGTGGTATTGTTTTTGCGAATTCTTTCGTTAGGTTTTGTTTTCTTATTTTTAGTTCTCTTATTACTTGCCATATGTATACGGGGAGCCCTCCTGCTTTCTCCACAATTATTTCTACTGCTTCTTCGTCTTCTATTCTTATTGCCTCAGCATCTAAATACCTGTAGAGCATTTCTCTTATTTTTTCTTGGCTTAGAGGCGGGATCCTTATTGGTTTGAAATAGTCGTATAGGTTTATTCCCATTATTCTTCTCATCATTGATATTTCTTCTGTTCTTGCTGTTGCTATTATTCCTTTCACATTGTTTTTTACTATGCTTTTTATTGCCTCTGTATTCATTCTCGGTATGTCGTCGTAGAATATTATTGTTCCCTCATCCGTGTGTTTGTTTTCTATGCTGGTTGTTCCTTCCTTTATGTATCCTATTCCGAATTGTTTTGATAGTTCTGCGAGTATCACAAACATTAGTGCTGTTTTTCCTGTTCCAGGTTTTCCTTCTATTAGTATGTTTTCTCCTCCTCGGATAATATCCATAGCTATTTTTACTGCTTCTTTTCTTGCATCGTCGAGTATGAATACTTTTGGTAAATATGCTGGAAGCCTTAATATTCCTTCGTCCCCTAGAAGATCATTTATTGAATCTATTTTCTCATAATACATGAGCTTAACCTCATTATCATTAATATGATTCAAAAATATATTTTAATCGATATCCGTATCGGAATTATAGCATTTTACTTTTTGGGGAATATATAATACTGTCATTCAGGATATGAATATGCGAATAATATTATTTTCTTGCTTTCTGCGATATTGAGAAAGATTCAGTATTCTTTTTGGAGTAGTCTTAGTACTGTTTCGAGTCTGTTCATGAATTCTCGGAGTTTTTTGGCTCCGTTTTGTGTTATTTCTATTATTGTTGTGGGTCTTAGTTCGAGGATGAAGGTTTTTCTTATTTTTATGTATTCTGCTTCTTGGAGTTTTTTTAGGTGGCTAGATAGGTTGCCTGGGGTTAGGCCGAGGATTTTTTGGAGTTCTGTGAATTTCATTTTTATGTTGAGAAATAGTAGAATCATTATTAGTAGTCTTGTTGGTTCTCCTAGAACCTTGTCGCCTCGTAATAGGTCGGCGAGTTCTTTTATTGATTCTAACTCCAACTATTGTTCCCTCTCAAAAACTTTGTGTGCTGTGGATGATACGTATGTCCCAAAGATTATCATTCCGATCCATAAAACTATGACATCTATTAACCATTGAAGATCGACGTTTGATATGAATGATATTAGTATTCCTGTAAGAATAAAAACAAGACCTAAAGCAAGATATTCCCTCATTATTATGCCTGGATATTTTTCGCTTTTCTTGCTTACCAAATAGCAACCTATATTTCCTACGCCATTAATTATTGCCAGCGAAATTGGAAAAACATTTTCGGGCAGGTTTATTCCTAATGCATACTTAAGCAAATACAAAAGAACAAAAACTGTATAGACAACTCCCCATATGTAGCCATATTCAGATTTTTGAGGTATCCTTGTTATCATTCTAAACTTAAAAGTCGCATTGGTATAACTTATTATTAGAGAAAAGCATAGAATAGATATAAATAATGCAACAAGGAAACTTTGACCAAATGTTATGGATACTCCAAGATAAAGAAACATACATGTCGCTACTATAGAAATTATCCCTATATAGAGATTTCCGGTGGCGCGTCTAAGCAAATAGTACTCATATTTTTCGATAATATCGGCTATCTGCAAAAGCTTTTCTAGGCGCTCTTTGTCTACATCCACAACAATCACCAATTCTCAGAAACACAATCCGAAAAAAACACGCAGTCATATACAAAAAAACATTCTTAAAAAAAAGAGCGAATCATCTTCAAAGCTCAACTATGTTATTGTATTTTTTGATAATCTTTCTGTTTCTAAAGTTGATATATGCTATTATGTCCGCTATGATTATATTCTCGTTTTTTCCAGTTATGATTGTTCTTGCTTTGAATGCGGATTTTATACATTGCTCAAAGGGAGAAAATTCCTCATCAGCATATATCCTATCTATAGGCCAATAATTTTTGTCTCTTAGATGATCTGCCATTCTGCGAAGCTCAAAAGTGAGAGATTTCATCCATAGGCTTTTCTTATCCCTCGAATTTTTTGCTTTAGCCCGAATTTTAGATCTTAAATTTGAATATAGACAAATAGCATATGCACCACCGTTAGATACGAATTGAAGAATATTCTCTATTATCTTCCAACGAATTTTCTTGTTTACGCTAGAAATATGAGGCTTTATATTGAGACTATAAAATGATAAAATAACGACTCCTGCAATATATTTCCAATTATCACTAGTATCTAAAGCAAGAGTATACTCCATAAATACACCAAAACATAAAACTTAAAAAAACAGAAATTACTTATTATATTATTAGCTCAGGCTGAATCCCTAGGGCCCGGCCGAAGAGGCCAGGGTACCTAGGGCAGATGTAGCCTGAGTATGTTTTCTGCTACATATCTATTATCTATTTCAAATATGCGCTACTCAAAAAATATTAAGATATCACTTTGTATTCTTTCTGATTTGTGTTCGATGATGTGTTTGTTATACTATTCTTAGTTCTTCGTAGCTTATTCCCTTGGATTTTCGTATTAGCATATAGATTATCATTGCTAGGGCTATGATCCAGACAAATAATGCTATGATGGATAATATTGGATCGGCATATCTTGGCTCTTGACCCGTATACATCTTTATTGAGTTTCCTATAATGTCTCCCGTGAATGGTTTTGTGTTTGTATAGTAGTAGAATATTGTATTAGATATTATGTTGAAGGGTATTATGTATGCTAACCATCCAAAATCTACCCAGAACGCAGCGTATGATACAAAGCTTAGCATCAATGGCAAAAAGCTTATAAATGATGACATTTTGGGTGCTCTGAGAAAGATTATTATATATGTCATAAACAATGTGAATAGATACATAAATATGGCTATCGCTATTGTCACTCCGATTATTCCAAGAGGGCTCTTAGGCATGTACCATTCTCCAAATCTAATATAAGCCAAGAAAACAAGAAGCCACCAGATTATCGCTGAGTATATCATTAAAAATATTATTGACGCCAAAAAGTTCTCTAATACAAACTTTCTCGGATGGAGCCTACTAAATTTAGTAACATACCTTATTGAGAAAGACGCCGCATACATCGACTGAATAAGAGTCGCAGCTATTGAGCCAAGTCCTATTATTAGTAGCTGGCCATAAAAAGAAGCAATACCATATATCATGTATGCCTTCGCCATTCCTTCAGTAAACACGTAGACCGCCATGACTTCCCAAAAAAGAATAAACAATACCCCCCAAAATATTACATAAGGATTCAATAAATAGCTTCTTAAAAGCGCTTTAAAATACTTAGAAAACACTTAGCTCACCTCTCAGGCTAGCTTATAAATATAATCAAGAGACATAAAATCTTCTAGTCTACGTCCTTTCTGCTCTCTTATCAACGAAAAAGTAATACTACTAGTTTTAACGGTTAGAACAGCGTTTGGTGCCTCTTCATATATTAAATATAGACCCAATATTTCATTTGTCGGAATCTTACCATGTATTTGGCCTTCAAACATAAATGCCGCGTCCCACTGAGCTAGTTTCTCTATAAGCCACGTCTCATGTGTTGACAGAACCACTAACGAATCCTCTTTCTCCAATAAATCTATAAGCATACTTTTTTTGGCTGGATCAAGTTGTTCGAATGGTTCATCTAGGAGCTTTACTTTAGCTTTAACTGTTAGGACTATTGCATTCATAAATATCTTCCTTTGTCCAGCGGACATTTGGTGTATCTTTGTTTTACGCAAAAAACTTTTTGATAACCCGAACTCCTCCAAGAATTTTAAAGCTAACTCTAGATCCCCATCAAGTATATCCATATAAACCTCAAGCAGCCCATAAGCATCCGTATATACTAAATTGTATACTTCTGGTAGGTTCGTCACTACGTATCCTGTCTTACCAAAGATACTATCGGCATCCTCACCATTAATGTATATCTGCCCAGAAATCTTTGTGGTTAAGCCGCAAATTGTTCTAAAGAGAGTTGTTTTTCCAGCACCATTCGGACCCAGAAGTAAAGTTTTTTTATCGAACACAACACTTATATCTTTCAGTACACGTTCTCCTCTCTTATATGCAACACTTAAATTTTCAATCTTAAGCATATTTATCGCCCGATTACTACAACGAAAAAATGGGCTATTTAAGCATTAATATTTCTTTGTAAAGCAAAGCACTCTGCGACACAAAACAACCAAACTACATCTTCGCTCCGCATATCATAGCAAAAACAAAAATCTAAAAAATAGTTAACTCCGTATCAAATGAATTACTATATTATTTCCACAAAGCTCTATTTTTGTTATTTCAAATTTTGGTGCCTGCTCTACCTTACAGTACTCTATGTCCGCAATGATTGGAGTAGCCTTCTCTCCCCCAAAAAATACGGGTGTTATTGATACACGCATCATATCGACTAGTCCTCTCTTAAGGAACTCCCCTATTACGTGTCCCCCACCCTCTACCATTAATTTTTTTACATCATATTTCGTCCTCAGATATTTAAGAAGATCTAATACGTCAACTTTTTCTTCAGAATCTGTTACATATACATCTACCCCAATTCTTCTAAGCTCAAAAATCTTTTCTTTGGGAGCTTTTTTCGTCGTCGCAACAATAGTCTGAATTTCTGGTCTTCTCCTTATTACCTGCGCATTTATGGGTATTCTACATTTACTATCTAAAACTACACGGATTGGATGCCTATCACTCTTATAATATTTTTCACTAACAGTTAAATGTGGATCATCCGCAAGTATGGTATTTATCCCAACCAATATAGCATCAACTTCGCTTCTTAGCTTATGTACTTCTACCTTGTCTTCATAGCTAGAAAGTCTAGAATCACCACATACAGATGCCAATTTCCCATCAACACTTATTGCACAACTAACTATTATGAGCGGTCGCCAATCAATAGAAGAAAAAGAATTTTTTTCTCTTAAAAAAAGAGTTTTACAAGGCATAAGAACACTACACCACAGCAGGCTTTTCTTCGACCCTAACTGGGCCGCCAAGCATAGCCTCAACCATTCTGAAGATTTGCTCGTCCGTCATGTTTTCTAGCGATATTGCTCCCACCGGACATGAAGACACACAAGTACCACATCCCTCGCATGATACTTCTATTACTTCAGCACCCTCTGGTGTCATTCTTATGGCTGAGTATGGACACACATTAACACATATTCCACATCTAGTACATAGATTCTTGTCTATTCTTGCGACTGTTGGTTCTTTTTCTATTTCGTCTTTCGATAATATTTCTATGGCCTTACTTGCCGCTCCGCTTGCTTGAGCAACACTAGTTTGTATATCTTTTGGTCCCTGCGCAACGCCACAGATAAATATTCCCCCCATTGGGGTCTCAACAGGTCTTAGTTTTGGATGCACTTCCTGTAGAAATCCGTTTTCATCGACAGGTATTCTTAGCACTTCTGCAACTTCTTTTGCGTTTGGAACAATACCCATAGCTAATACGACCATATCAAATTTTTCCTTGAATATCTCTCCTGTTATTGTATCCACAGCCCTTACTACAAGACTATCTCCATCCTTGTATATTTTTGATACTTTTCCTCTAACATATTTTACACCGCATTCCTCCTGGACTCTCTTAATGAACTCTTCATATCCCTTAGAAAATGCTCTAATATCGATGTAGAATATATATGCGTCACCATCAGGAACAAGATGTTTATATAGTAATGCATGCTTGGCCGTGTACATGCAACATATTCCCGAACAATAAGGCAAATAGTTTTTATCTCTAGACCCTGCACACTGAACAAACGCTATCTTTTTAGGTACTTTGCCATCGCTAGGTCGTTTTATTTCGCCACCAGTCGGTCCTGTTGCTGACAATATTCTCTCAAACTGCAATGAATCTACTACATCCTCATATCTGCCATAGCCATATTCTCCTATCTTTTCCTTTGGTAATAAATCAAACCCAGTAGCAACAATAATAGCTCCGACATCAAATTCTATTATTTCTTCCTTCTCATAAAGATTTATTGCATCCTGATCGCATACCTCCACGCACTTACTACAGGCTACGCCCTTACAATTTTCCATATCAATTACGTATGCTGAGGGTACAGCCTGGGGGAACGGCATATATATCGCCTTCCTCACAGCTAGCTCTCTGTTATATCCATCATCAAGAATGAGAGCAGGACATGCCTCCTCGCATTCACCACACAGATTACATGCCTCAATATCCACATATCTAGGTTTCTTCTTTATTTTCACCTTGAAATTACCAACATAACCAGAAACTTCTACCACTTCGCTTAGAGTATAAAGTCTTATATTTGGATGCCTAGAGACCTCAGACATTTTAGGCGTTAGAATACACTGAGCACAATCTAGTGTTGGAAAAGTCTCAGCTAACTGCGCCATTCTTCCGCCTATTGTTGGAGATTTCTCAACAAGTGTAACTTCGAAACCTGCGTTGGCTACATCTAATGCTGCTTGAATACCAGCAATTCCGCCTCCAATAACTAAGCAACGCTTTGTGACTTTGGATCTTACGGGGGATAGTGGACTATTCCTAGCAACTTTTTCAATTATTGCTTTAATTATGCTTATAGCTTTCTCTGTTGCACTTTTTCTGTCCTCATGGACCCAACTATTCTGTTCTCGTATATTGGCCATTTCGACCTTATATGGATTTAATCCAACTGATTTTGCTGCCGTTCTAAATGTCACTAAGTGTAATGATGGAGAACAAGCCGCTACAATTATTGATGTTAAGTTTTTTTCCTTTATTGCTTTTCTTATAAGATCCTGGCCAGGTGCTGAGCACATGTATTTATAATCCTCAGCATGTACGACAAGAGGATGCTTTGCTATTTCTTGGACTACTTTCTTTACGTCAACCATTTCGGCTATATTTCTTCCACAATGACAAACAAATACTCCTATTCTTGGTTCTTCTTCTATTTCTATTTCTGGAGGATATTCTTTCTTAACTGTAAGGGCATTTCTTGCTGGAGCAAGTAAACTACAAGCACAACCAACTGCACCAGTTGCCTGGGTGACACTTTCTGGGATGTCCTTTGGTCCTTGAAATGCCCCGGCTACATAAATACCCTCTTTTGTGGTATTTACAGGAGTAAATTCATTTGTTTGAGAAAAACTGTATTTATTCAACCCAATTTTAAACACCCTAGCAAGCTCCAACGCTGTTCGCGGAGCAGCTAGACCCACCGATAAAACCACCATATCAAACTCTTCTTCCACAATCTTTCCGTTTTCTAAACAATACCTTAAGACTAAATCATGGTTTTCTATCTCTCTCACTT
>JAUQYS020000263.1:0-2373 GCA_030587585.2 Candidatus Njordarchaeota archaeon | reverse complement strand
TATAATGCTTATGATGCTGTTTTTGAATTCGTTTATTTGGCTCCATCCCTCTTTTATTGCTGTATCTACCATGTCTAATATTTCGCTGACCATGTTTCCAAGATCCGTATCTGGTAGATATTCTTGAGGCACAAATGATCTGATAAAATATTCTGCCAAGTCGCTCAGAGAATCTTTCTTCTTTTCAAGAAATGATATTACTAACAATACAATGTTTTTAAGTTTGTCAGCTATATCAGCCATATCTGGAAAGTCAAAAATGTCGAGACCCTCAGTCAAAAGGTCAAAAAGCTTATCAACAAAATAAGAAACATTCTGAACAGTAAACAGTTGAATACTGGCATCTATAAGAGAAACCATGCTATGATATAAGTTTTCTATGTCAGATATACCTGGAATATTCTCCAACAACCGATAAAGACTAATATTGGATACCTTTTCAATAACGTAATGTAATATTGCGTTTATCTTATTGCTTGTTTTATCCATCAAAAAGTCCATCACATCGCTTCCTATCGAGAGAATTTCACTAGCAATATCTCTAAGCTGCGAAATTATATCCGATAAACTGCCAGAAGCCTCGGGCAGTATCAGATCTATCACATCCATAAAGAAGCTTATTATCGAGTCTAAGTCTCCTTTCAGGGCATAGAATCCATCTATAAACATATCAAGATACTTTGTATAGTTGCTGATATATGGAAATTCTTGTTCTAGCAGGCTAAGAAAGCCCTTAAGAAGAGACCCTTCACCCATTTTTGAGGGATCTCCAACAAAGTTAAGCACTTCTTTGAATACGTTAACAAAATCTTCTATGACCGACATATTTATCGAGAGATAATCACATCCAGCATCAACTAAGAAATCGAGAACATTATCTATGAAATCTCCCACCGAGCCAGCCAATCCAGAGAGCTCGGGGAATGGCATAAAGTCCCAAAGGTCGTCTGGATTCTTAGCGAATTTTCTTATCTGGATAACTGGTACGTTTTTCTTTGATGTGTCTGTTTTTACGGTTTCTACACGTAGAGAATCTGGATGCTCCTCAAGATATGCTTTTAGTTTTTGTTCCCGTATATGCTCGTCTCTTTCGCCAATAACTAGATTTGGATTCAACTTTGCTTCAAATAAGTTTTTGGCGTTTTCAAGATAGTATGAGACAGCTATCTCTTTTAGTTTTTGGACATTTTTTTCATACCGTTCATCGCCGTTTATCTCTATTATCTTAGCTGTTTCCCATAACGCATATATTTCCAACGCTTCAATACTATCATATTCTATGGATTCATAGTGCCAATTTTCCTGTTTCATGGAATCTAATTTATATGAATTTCCGAGCAATAATATTATCTCTGTATCCGAGAACATCGCCAGATTCGAACCAAATCTTTGCCACGGAACAAAATCCTTACCTACTACCACTCCATTAACTGTAGTGTTGAATAACAATATTGCTATGTCTGGTTCATTAATAATCCCGGAATATAGATCTTTCTCTGAAACTACTCCACGTAAATCTACGTACGGATAGGCAGAACGAATATAGAAGTATATTCTAACTGCCGATGTTGATATTAGCTTATTTGTTGAGTCGTATATTACTGTAATGTTTAGATGATCGTTGTTTGCTATTATGTCACCATGTTTTTCTGGTAACATCACAGAATTCGCATTAGCAATGAGCAAATTAGGGGCGAGAAGGATTACTAACAAAGATATACCTAATATTTTTATACTACTCTTTCCCAAGCTACTACACCAATTTTTTGTGGCCCTAGAAGTAGACAAATAGAATTTTTGTCTATATCTAGGGTATATAGATTAAAAAGAATGTTTATTTATAAAGATATTGTTAACTGTATTACAGCTATAGATATGTACTAACATAAAAACTCTAAAGTATAGCCACAAATGCAGCCATTCATATTGTGATCCAAAAAAATAAAAATGTGGTTAGGTACCCACGAAAGACCTTGCAATATCTTCGATTATTTTTGGTTTTAAGATTAAAAGCTTGTCTGCGTCATCTATCGTTACGATCAATGTGTATTCTATTTCTAGCCTCGAAACGTTTGATATTTTTAGATCTATACTAATTAATTCTTTTTCATATTTTTCTCTTATTTTTCCAAATGTCTCATATACTCTTTCCACTTCGATGCTTCTGTCAAGAGTAAACTTTATTGGATATACATAGTACTCCTTGTCATCTTGTTCGAATCTATAATTTACGATATTCTTATTTGAGATGTCTCTGTTCGAAATATATATTATGCTTCCATCAATAGTTTTTATTTTGGTGTAGTTTACTGACATGTCTACAATAACGCCCTCATAATTATCTATACGCACGAAATCTCCTATCTTGATTAC
>JAUQYS020000256.1:0-3851 GCA_030587585.2 Candidatus Njordarchaeota archaeon | reverse complement strand
ATCGTGTTCCTTGCTGAGTTCTCTAACCAAATTAAGAACAGATACGCCACCTCCACCAGTAATTATTGGTTCCCATTGAACACTTACAATGCAGATTTTCATTTTCTTCACCAAAGCTTTGTGAGGAAAAAATTATTTTTTGCTAGAAATTTCTTTTAGCGCATCTATAAAATAATCAACCTCTTCTTCTGTATTGTAAAGATAGAAACTAGCACGCACAGTTCCTTGCTTTATGCCAAGCCTGTTATGAAGAGGCTGAGCACAGTGAAAGCCACTCCGTACACATATCCCATACTCATTTAGATATAGAGCAACAACATGGGGATCAAGCCCTTTTATGTTAAACGGAATTATTCCAACACGATGCTTTGGTTCCGGTCCATATATATCCATTTTTTCTTCGAGCTCTTCATAAAGTCTATCTAATGTATATTTCGTAAGTCCGAACTCATGATCTTTTATATTTTCCATACCGATCTTCTGTAAGTATTTTATTGCGGCAGCTAAACCAATACCATCAGCAATATTTGGGGTTCCTGCTTCCCATCTCCAAGGAGACTCAGCATAGGTTATTTTATACCTTCCTTGAAGATCTAAATCTACTGAGCTTATCATACCGCCCCCGACCATAAACGGATCCATGTGTTCTATGAGGTCTCTTTTAACATATAGTACCCCTATACCTGTAGGTCCCAACATTTTATGTCCAGAAAAAGCCAAGAAATCGCACCCGATCTTGTTGACATCGACAGGGATATGCGGAACGGATTGTGCTCCATCAACAACAAGTATAGCATCATTTTCTTTGGCTAGCTTGCATATGTACTCTATGTCATTTACAGTTCCAAGTACGTTTGATGCTTGTGTTATTGCGACTATCTTAGTTTTATCAGTTATGAGCTCAGAGGCATTATCGTAGTCTAAAAGAAAATTTTTGTCGTTGATATCTATAATCTTTAATTTTGTTTTTGTTCTTTTGGATAGTTCGATCCAAGGTAGCATATTTGAGTGATGTTCCATAATAGAGATAGCTATCTCGTCGTTTTCGTGGAGATTTTTAATTCCATAAGCATACGCAACAAGATTAATAGCCTCGGTAGTGTTTCTGACGAATATTATTTCTTCACGACTTTTTGCGCCTATAAAATCAGCAACGATATCGTGAGCATTCTCATACATTTCTGATGCCTCTTCGCTAAGAATATGTATGCCTCTGTGAACATTGGCGTTATGTTTCTTGTAGAAATCCGATATGGCCTCTATAACTGAAATAGGTCTCTGGCTAGTAGCGGTGTTATCAAAATATATAAGTGGCTTGCCGTTTTTTTTTCTTTTAAGAATAGGAAAATCTTCCCTAATTTTTTCAATATTCATAACACACACCAATAAAAAAGAATAATCTTTATTTTTTAGTATATGGGCTATATGTGAGCATAATGCACAAAGACAGTGATCTTGAAAGAAAGACAATAAATGAAAACAAAGGACATTCTGCTAACATTGATCTAACACAAGAAAAAAGTTTGGATAATAGTTTTATTTTAAGGAATCTACGTAGATTTTTTGAGGAGTATGGAAAAAAATTTGATGTGCACTATGCCATATTGTTTGGCTCATATGCACGTGAAGAAAATAATCCTTTGAGCGATATAGATATCGCGGTAAAATTAGGAAAAAATGGCGACAATTTAGTCAAATTGGCATATGAATTAGAGCTCATTATAGGCTCAAATTTTGATTTGGTTAATGTAAACGATCTTGACCCAGTTATGCTATTCGAGGTTTATTCCGATGGTATATTAATATTTTGTAAAAACCTTGGTGAATACTATGATGACTACGTTGTAGCAATAGGAAAATATCTTGATTTTTCATACATTCTCAATAGATATAAGAGGGAAATATTCGATGGTATCTCCAGGTCTGATTAAAAGAATAGCAAGATTTAGAGACGCTCTTGAAAAACTAAGAAAAATTTCAAAATATGACATACTCGAATTTAAAAGTGATTTTAGAAATATTGACTCTGCCGAGAGAAACTTAGAAATCGCAATACAAGCCCTGATAGATGTCGGCAGCTACATAGTTGCCTATTTGAAGCTAGGAACCCCTATGAGATATAGGGATGTACCAGATCTACTGTTTAGAGAGGGCCTGATCCAAGAAAAAGAATATATTCTATTTAGAGATATTATAGGTTTTAGGCATGTATTGGTGCATCTGTACGCCGATATAAATGTAGAAAAAGTCTACCAAATATTGACTGAAAAACTGGATGACTTGCAGAGAATAATGGATAGTCTAATAGAAATCATAAAAAAGAAAAGCATAGATCCATAAATATCGGAAAATAGTCCTAGTGTTTTAGTTTCGTTTTTTTCCAGATGTACCAGATGATCGTTAGTGCTATCTCGGTAACGAATACGCTTAATGCTATTAATACCACTTGGAACTCCTCATAGTTGAACACGCTGAAAAGTGCTTTTATGGTAATTGCTAATATCATCAATATACTTATCATGGATACAAAGGCTCTTATTGTTTCTGGTTCATCTTTTTTGGCCTTATATTTGAGCATATATGCGAACGTATATCCTTGTTCTAAGATTTCTTTTTGTTTTTCAAGATCCGATGGCCAAGGCTTAATATTTATTTTAAGATGTCTTTCTCCAGAGTCGAGCGGGTATATTGAGAATGTTATTTCATCAGAATCATTTGGTTCTATCATTGCGGAATACTTGACTGAGGGAATTATTATGTCCGGGGCTATTATTTCGACTCTGAATTTCATTTTTTCGTTCAAATTGTTCTTAATACTTATTTTGAATAGGCACCATTCTTTCTCTATGGCTCCGGTTCCTAGAAATTCTGCTTTTTCTATTATAACAGGCGATTTTGCGGGTGTTTCTACGGCTTTTACTGTTTTAAGTTCCTGTATTTCTTTCAGTCTTCTTATTTTTGCTCTTTTTTCCAAGTAGAAGTATGCTGGGAGCGCGATAAGTAGAAACATGCTACTAAGGGTGTTCCAAAAAGTAATCCCAGTAGCGATTATCATGCCGACTTCAAATGATTTATCTCCAATAAGCCATAATCCGAATCCAATGATAGCACCAACAATGACTCCCATACCCAAACATGCATAAAATGTGTTTTTGAGATATACTTTGACCATCTTTTTGCTGAAAATACTTTCATCTGTAGAAATTTCTGGTTTTTCTCTAAGCAAACCAACAATAAAAGCACCGACAAAATTAGCTAGGAATCCTATTAAGTGCTTTAATTTTAGCATTTCATGCTCTATTATCATCTTATTTATCGCGTCATAGATCAAGTTACCAATCCCTCCTATAAATCCACCAATTAAAGGACCAAAAACGATCGCCGCTAGGGATGGAACAAAAATTGTTGGTCTTATGTCCCCACTGCCAGCAATGATTTCCTCTCTGAAAAAGTAGGCTGTTAATCCATAGGCAAGGGAGAAAATTATAATTAGCAATAAGTTCTTTTTGAATGTGGAAACAGTTTTTCTAAGTGATTGTCTGATCACATCATACGCCTTCATTATGCCTCACCCTCAAATATAAAAGTCGGTTTTTCTGGCAACTTTCTATCTAGGTAAAACATCAGCATGAGTACAGGAACTTGCAGGATTGTTAATAATGGCACAACTTTTGTAAGAATGAAAATTAGAAAGCTTGCACCACTAATCTGAAGTATTGATAAGTATATCAAACCAGAAGCTGAAAGAAAAGCACTAATCTTAACTATTGAGCTCAATATACTTTTTTGTCGAGAGCTAAGACCAAGAGCTGCCTCCTGCGCGAAGAACTGAAACTTCTGTTGGCCAAGAT
>JAUQYS020000410.1:0-4324 GCA_030587585.2 Candidatus Njordarchaeota archaeon | reverse complement strand
GGTACGGGAGCTCGCAGTCTTCCATGAAGCTGAAGAATATGTTCAGCTAATTCTGCGTCACGTTGTGGCTCAGGCTTATCCCTTAGTACAAAAATTAAGTCAAACCTAGAAAGTATCGGAGGCGGCAAATCTAGGTTCTCTTTTAATCCCCTATTTGGGTAATATCTCCCATACTTTGGATTCGCAGCGGCTAATACACTAGTCCTAGCATTTAAAGTCGCTACAATACCGGCTTTTGCTATTGAGACCGTTTGTTGCTCCAGAGCTTCATGGATACTCCGTCTATCCTCTTCTCTCATTTTGTCAAACTCATCAATACATGCTATTCCCTTATCGCAAAGCACTAATACTCCTGCTTCTAGGGCCCAGCCATCTTCTGTTCTAATCACAGCTGCTGTCAAACCCGCAGCGGTCGATCCTTTCCCACTTGTGTATATGGCTCTGGGAGCGAGACCAGCTACATACTTCAAAAGTTGCGATTTTGCTGTACCAGGATCACCCAGCAGGAGGATATGTATATCACCTCTTACCTTGGTGCCGTCTGGATAAACTTTAGGTACACCCCCAAACAACTGGGCTGCTATCGCTTTTTTTATCGATTCTAAACCATAGACCGAAGGACATATACTATTTATTATCCGCTGTTCTAAGTTAGGATCTTTTTTAAGTGAAAGTATTTCGTGTATTTCTGCTTCTGTTAGCTGGACTTCCTCTTCTTCCGTTTCTTGTTTTTCAAAAAAGACCGCCTCAACGTATGTTTTGAATAATGGCTTTCTTCCTTCCACTAATCTTCGCTCAGGAGCAGCTAAAACTATTCCTGTAATTTTTATTCTATCTCCAGGTCTAACTTTGTCGACAAGATCTCCATAGACAATTATTGTACAAGATTCTGGTAGCTTACCGGGCGGTAGCTCTTCGGGCAATTCTTGTACGACAATTTCTTGATATTCTTCAAACTCTTTTCCCTCTTTTGCTAAGATAAACTTATTTGGGTTTGTATTTGGACAATCTGGATATGCACAGCTTCTTGGCTTTGAGTAAAATTCATCGCTTTCATACGGAAAGGCTCTGCCACATGATTCACAGATATAGACTGCCCGTCTGAGAAATTGTTTCACTTGGGCGACCCGGACAACAAGTGCTCTAAACGCTACAATTCTGTTTATGTTGTCGCTGGAGAATATCTCCCTAATAGCTATTTCTGGCCCAATAT
Source organism: Candidatus Njordarchaeota archaeon (assembly GCA_030587585.2). GTDB lineage: Archaea > Asgardarchaeota > Njordarchaeia > Njordarchaeales > Panguiarchaeaceae > Panguiarchaeum. Next base: position 3,111 of record JAUQYS020000410.1, on the reverse strand, counting down.
CTTTAACTCTTATCCTATACCTATTAATCACACTTTCGGGCACATCTTTATGAATTTCCCTTATAACATTCCTGAGGGCCCTATCAAATATTTTCAGAGCTTCTTTAGGTCTCTCTAAAAGAAACCTAGCCAAAGACGGATTCTCCATCGCCAAATCAGAATATGATATCACAACGCTCCTCGATTTCTCGTCAAAAAGCGTTTCAATCATTTTCAAATATAAGAAAATCGGTGCACCATCATCTCCTGGAACCACAAAGTTAGTAATAAAACTCTTAAATTGCGACTCTATTTCCTCTTCTGAGATAATCTCTGGTGCCCCTACAATAGCTGCCACATATTTCACCCTTCAGGGGGGATTTTTTTAGTATTTCTAAATATTAGTAATCCATGTGCATTACTTTATTTTTCTTTCTAAATTTTTATGAGAAGAACACATGAAGAAAAATAAAATCAAACAAGTCTTTTTGATTTAGTTATTATTACGCCAACGTAGTAGAACACAACCACGACAAGAATAAATACCAGAACAATGAATGAGGGGCTCTGAACCTCAACAACATTAGGATAAATAATACCAAAGCTCTCAGCCAGCATCAATGTTAGTAGGGTCATAAGTACACAAAGAGGTAGCTTCAGAAATAGGCTAACTACAATAGACAATATCATCCTAGAGAAATGCGGTTCAGCTTTCATACCTAAAAGCGACCTAACAACCTCCTTATTTCTTCTTTCTTCTGCCTTAACAAAACCCAAAACTTTACCAGATAATTCCTCAGTTGTTTCCTCCAATGCATATATTCCCGAATACCCCCTCAACAAAGTTTCCGCCAATGGACTTAATCTCAAACCCCCTGCCTCTGGATAAGTAGACGTCTTGGGAGCCCCACTAGTCACTCTTCCAAAAAAAAGTGATTCGATAACCTTTCTAGTTCTACTTATTTTTAATCTATATCTATCCAAAACAAGTGACGCGTATGCCAGATTACCTCCTACTTCCATTATAAAAAACGTAAACGCAGCAAAAAGAACAATACTATTAAATATCACCTCACTCAAAGTATGCGGAGGCCATGAATAAATCTTCATTCTAGTAAAACCAACGGTTTCAAGACCAATAAGAGATAATAATATTAACGCCACAGCCCACATAAAATGAGCAACACTTCCACGTACAATAAAACTAAGATTAAAAAAAATAGAAATAACGAGGGCTACCATAATCACTCCAACAATTATCTCCGAGTACTCTATACCAAATGCTCCATACAAAATGTTGCTAGTTCTACCGGCATCAATCTTAAAGATAGTAGATACAAACTGAGTCGATATCGAAAACGCCAGTGATTGCGAATAGTTACCTACAGCATACAGACCAACAATCACGAATACTATTATCATCAATACCAATACCAACAAAATAACATCGCGTATTATAACTACTATTCTAAAAAATATCCCCCATACATCCCCAACAATAAGACTGGATACATACATATAATACGACAAAATTAGAAGAGCTATCAAAACCTTAAATATAACATATTTCACTAATATAGACCTTTCCAAGCGCGACAAATCACTTAGATACCTCCGCATTATATAGCACCTATCATTCTCATCTTGGCCTTGACATACGCATCTAGAACTGCAGACAGCATATTTCGTGGCGTCGCTGGAATTATCCTAACCCCATATTTTGCGATTCTGTTTGAGACAATCCTAAACCTTCTCATAAATTCAATCGTTACAGCCTCCTTATAAACCTCTGACAAGGGGCCGCCTGACACAGGAATTTCAAACAAAGGCGACAATAACGCTATTATTGTTGGTCTGAGTTTATGAGCTAGAGCTATTTTTACTCCTTCTTCAAAAGTATGAACATCACCCTCCAAATCCGTTATCAATACTAAAAATCCGCTTCTAGGCTCATGATCTATTAAATAACGCACAGCTCCCGGAAGATTTGTGACACCCTCGGGCTCCGCCTCAGCTAGAACCGATAAAACTCTCATAAAATGCCCACGACCTCGCCCAGCTTTTAGAAAATTATGCACCGTGGAAGAAAAAAGTAACACACCGAAGAAGTCTTGAAGTCTTTGAGCCAGATATGCTACCAATGCCCCAGCTCTCGCGGCATAATCTAGTTTAGTAAATCTCCTGTACCCAAAACCCATGGTATAGCTCGTATCGATTAGTATGTATACCTTTATTACTTTTTCGCCGTGATACTCCTTAACCATTAGCTTTCCAAGTCTAACTGATGCTTTCCAATCTATTAGACGAAGAGGATCAGAAGGATTATATAGCCTTAGCTGATGAAAATCATATCCCGACCCCTTTACTTTAAACATCGTATGATGACCAGGTAGAAAGCCTCCCAAAGCCTTTTGTGTAACTTCTATTTTACGAACATCACCATATGCTGGAAAAACACGAATTTCAGAAAAACTCGGAATCTCAATTTCTGATTCAAACATTGATAAATTATCCAAAAAAGCGATATTTACTGGTCCAATTATATGTACGCCCCTAGATGCCGCTCTCAGTATATAAGATATTTCTATTCGCCCACCTGCCGGAAGATTGGTTTCGACATAATTCTCCCCAAACACAATATCAAACGCATCAGGCACCAAGTCCGTTATAGTAACTCTGTCCAAATTAAAGCTAGTTGGATTATATATTACAAGTTTCACAGATGTCAATTCTCCCTGAAAAATTTTGTCTTTGGATACTTCACGCTTTATTTCTATTCTAGGAACAACTGACCGCGATATAAACGAGAACCGAAGATATGCAAAGGAAAACGCAAAGACAAGAATACCCGCCACAATTGAAAGCCACGGAGCAAATATTGCTATTTCGGCCATATGCGGAAAGTACGGCGTTATGTCTATGCCAACTGCTAAAAATACTGATGCCCAGTACTCTATCCGATATAACGATAACGAAAGAAAAAACCCAAAAAGTGCTATCAGAATGTAAACTCCCGCAACGTTCGATATTTTTATCTCCACGATTTAACACCGTCGCATATAAATTTAGTATTTAGTTCGAATAAATCTTAAAGCGAGCAAAAAAATCTGCTTTAATAATCCACTTATTTTA
>JAUQYS020000196.1:0-9656 GCA_030587585.2 Candidatus Njordarchaeota archaeon | reverse complement strand
GAGTGTTTTTATTTCATTGTCTATTTGTTTGAATGTTTCTCCTAGTATTTTTTGATGAAATCTTTGTGAGTGTTCTTTGGGCTTGTTTATATTGTTAGGATCGGAATTTTTCCGACGTATCGTAGCCATGTGTTTTTTCGGGGGCTGAAAAATGTTATTGCACCCTCTATTATTTCGAGCTGTATTCCATTGATCCTTTTTTGTTTTTTTCTCTTTGTTTTTATGTATCTCCCGAGAACCCTGCTGATTGGTGGTTTACTTTGTTCGAATTTATCTTCGTATAAGATGACTAGTTTTTTTCTGATTTGTGGAAACGCGAAGATGTAGATGTCTCTTATTTTTATGGCTACGTAAAACATGCCGATACTAAGATGGAAGTTTCTTCTTGTGCCGAAGGCATCGATCAGGGTTCTATATATGAGTAGTGTCATAATGATATTCGCGGATATTATTATGTCTATTCCAATTATGAATAGGATTCCAAAGAAAAAAATAGAAAAACGAAACGCATAAAATAGGCTTTCTATAGCTGAGATAACCAATAAGAGGAGCAGACATCTCAAAGTAAATTTTTCTACGATTTTTTTGAAGCTTTTTTCACTACGCACGGTGTAGATATATCCAGAAATCAGGAAAGAAAGATGGATCGCCCCGTCTATCAGAAAAAACATAACAAAAGAAAAAAGACCAACATATAGTAAATCTATATTATTCACCGAGTACTGTTATTATTATTTTTCGTTCTCGCGGCCTCGTATCCAGCTCCAAAAATACCACCTGTTGCCATGTACCCAAAACTGGTGCTCCACCCATAACCGGTATCGTAAGTGACGGACCTACGATACTTGCCTTTACATGAGATCTTCCATTATCATCTCCCCATCGCTCGTGATGATAATAATATATGTCTTTTGGTGCTATCCTGGCAAGGGCTTCTGTTAGGTCTCTCTTTAGGCCAGGTTCATATTCCATAGTTGTTATAGCCCCTGTAGATCCTGGAACAAAAACATTAACTAGTCCATTTTTTATTCCCGATTTCTTAACAATATCTCTAACTTTATCGGATAGGTCAACAATATCATTTTCTCCTTTTGTTTTAATCTTAATGGTCTCCGAATAAACATGCATTGCTTCTCACCATACTTACCCGTATTTGATCAGCATTTGTCTATATATTACTTAGAGGTTTTCTGTTTCCATATTTTTCGAAGCATAGTATCTCATCAATATCTTTTCTTTCTTTTGGCTCTGGGTCCTCGTCGGGATAGCCTACGGTTAGTGCTCCAACCAAGACTTTGTTCTTGGGGATTCCGAACATTTTTTTGATTTCTTCATATTCGTATATTCCTAGCCAGCATGTACCCAAGCCATACTGAATCGCTGCCAAAGAAATATTATGCATAGCCATCGCTGTGTCCGACATATGATAAACAGGGCTTATATTTGGATCCGATATCCCAAGTATTATTGCTGGAGACCCTGCTATCCATTTTTGGCCTTTCGCTTCAGCGATTTTTCTGATTTTTTGTGGGTCTGTGGTTATTATGAATTCCCATGGTTGCCTATTTTTGCTACTCGGCGCCCATTTTGCCGCATCGATTAGCTCCATCAAAAGATTTAGGGAAACATCTTTATTTTTATATTTCCTGATAGATCTTCTATTCTTTATTACGTCAACTATACTCAAATCAACCACCAGTATTCTTCCAAGATATTATAATATGCAATGGAAAAGATAGTATTTATCGTTATAAACTAAGAAATAAAAGATAAAACAGGCATCAACGACAAAAATAAAAAAAGAAAAAAGACCTATCCTTTCTGTTTTCTTAGGAGAATGATAGCAGCTATGGCTATTATTACTGCGATAAATAATGTTACTACTATGATTGGCCATATTGGCTGCGTGGTTGTTGTAGTTGTGGTTGCTACTGATTCTACATGCACAATTACTGTGTGGCTTGTATATAAACCTAGATCATCATAAAATATTATAGTTATGTTAAAGTTCCCAGCTTGTGTTCCATTAAACTTAAATGCTATACTCTGTCCACTAATCCAGCTTCCAGATATATTGAGACTTCCATTAATATATATTTCGTAGCGACCTGCTGAATTATCCTCAGTTGTCCAATTAAGGTATATTGATTCTCCTACATTTATTGTGATTGATTCGTTGGGTTTAGAAACAATTTTTGGTGCTTCTTGGGGATACACACGTATTTCGGCTTTTGTGCTTCCCATATGTCCAGCAACATCATATGCTGATACATTTAATATGTAAAATCCTGAAGATTCTATATGCTCCCAAAGATTAATCTGTATCGTGTCACCAGAATCATATGTTCCGCTATCTATTTCCGTCTCATTTAGATATACATAATAATTTGCTGGATTTTCTTCGTCTATTTCAAAAATAAGAACATAATTATGTCCTAACTCATATTCAATATATGAATCATTTAGATTCGTTACAACAGGGTTCTCTGCAGGATAAACAACTACTCGCGTAGTAGCTTGATCATAGTTTAGGTCACTATCATAAGCCCTAACGGTAATTATATATGTGCCCGGCGCAGATATATAATCGCTCGTATCTATCAATAATGTGTATCCAGAAGTATATTCGCCAGAATCTACCAGAGAGTCATTAATATATATTTCGTAGTCTGTTGGAGAGGTATTGTCACTTAGTACATATGCTAAAAATACTTCTTCATCAAACTCATAGGCTACATCGCTATCATTTAGAGGAGAAACAAGCGGCATATCGCTATCTGTTAGTGCACTAACAATGATTTTATATACGAACTTATTTCCCTTGTAGCCCTCAATTGTAGCTTTTCCGTAGTCTGCTATTTCAAAGATGAATATCGGATACGCCACAGTTAGATTCGTATCCTCAAAAACAGTTTTATATCCAGCGTCACCAGTAACAGACTCATTGTATATCATCACGCCATATTGGTTATCTATGTAATAATATTTGACATATCTGTTCGTTATTTCTGATTTTTCTAAGTATGCATAGAAATCAGTTACGCTAAAAACATCCATGTAGTATGGCATCATAATAAATCCAAATTGAAATACAGGTTTGTTAACTATAGCATCAGTCGTTAAATTATGACCAAATAATTGCGAGCCATCGCCCATAACTATACTACCAGGACCTCCACCGCCACTATCGCCACCTCCATAGCCTAGCATTACTGTTGAATCGTTTATTGATACTGAGCTATTTACGATTGTAAGATCGGTAGCATATGAGTCATATATTCTGACATCGGATCCTCCTATTGAGACTGCCGTAAACCATTCCATAGAGGGAACAAAAATACTATTGTTTATTATTGCATTGCTAGAGTTATAAATAAGCATTGTCGTGTTGAAAAATGAGTCATGAATATATAAACTCGTTTCAGCTGAGACCATCGCCCATGCTGAAAGACATGTTACATTATCTAAAATTACGTTTGGAGCAATAAATAGATCCATGAAACCTTGTGAACCATTAAGTATAGTATGTCCTATAGATATGTCCTGCTGTGTACTGATAAAGACACCAGCAAGCCAGCTATTATTAATATCTACGTTTCCTCCGTTTGATACTAGGGCTATATAGAAAGAGTTCTCGATCGATATATTGTATTCCCCAGAAGTCGATATGTTTACCGCTAGATTATCTAGCATATAGCCTATTGTGGTGTATCCTGTTGTATTCAATAAGTATCTAGGTGTTCCACTAATAATTACATTGTTTTCGATAACCACATTTTCAGATTCGAATAGAGAGGTATTAACACATTGATATACACTAGTATTTTCTAATGTTACTTCATGATAGAAATACAATAAGAAATCGATGCTGGAGTTTTTGATGTAGAGATCGCCAACAGATATTGTTAGCATTTCCGAAATGTTGCTGTATTGAATATCCATATCCACACGGGTACATGATCCATTCGCAAAGTAGAATGGGTCCCCATCATGTATTGTTTGTATTTCGGAGTAATATATGTCCAGTTCTCCTGAGATTATATTACATTCATCCATAACATTCGTCGTATCCAAAGTTATATTTGAGTTCTCCGCATTAATATTAGAAACATTCGAAAGCAAAACCGTTAGTGTACTATTCATAGATGTTAGCCAAGTGATATTTGACTCCTTTATCCATCCTGAGCTATCATTAATCATTATTGTTCCATTTATTTTTTCTACCCGAATATAGGAATCATTATAGACTTTTAAGTACGCGTCCATATCGTTGGTGAAGGATATGTTTTCTGTGTATAGTGTCGAGTTGATTATGTCGAACCATATATCATCATTCATTGTGTTGTTTTCTATTATGGTGTCTGTCATATTAAGAACAGCACTATATAGCTTTATCGCATCAACATATAGATGCTCTATGGATGAGTTCCCTGTATTGTAGACCCCGGATAGAATTTTACTTCCTGCCGCTATGATCATACCATTCTGCATATCAAAGGACCCGTCTTCCAGAACCAAATCATAGAGGCTTGTTTCATTGATATATGTGTTTGAACAATTCAAAAATGTCATATCTAGGTTAAGTTCTCCAGTATAATTAACATTATCGAATCTTATTTTCGAATAATACATCCCCAGCATAGCATCTACTAAGATAGTATTATTAAAGAATCCAGAACAACTAAACAGATCTCCGACAAGCTGCTGTATTATCGCTCTATCAATCGCAAAGGAAGTATTTTCCGCATTAATAAAATTAGCGTCCGAGCTTACATTGAGGTAAGATAAGTATGAACTCATAATATCCATAAACAACGAACTAAAGACACTGTCATATATGTCTAATGATGAATCATACATCTCTAGCGAAGTCGTAATATTATTTGTCCTATTCATGACACAGCTTGTATGCCATAAGTATATATTCCCCCCACCGTAATTATAAATATACATAGAGTACGCGTTGTAAGCATAAATATCGCTTATATTGGTTGAATTGACAGTAACCATCGTTGCGTTCATGACTAGCAGAATATTGCCCATCATAGTAGTATAGTTCATGCTACTTCCTATAGAAACATAGTTATTATACGAAGATGTTGATGATATGCCATATTCAGTTACATCAACAGTATCGTTATGAATTACCGAATAGTAAAAAGAGTCGATGAGAGAATCTTTAATTGTAATTACATGCATAGATATTGTCCAGACATCATTAGCAATAATACCATCCAGTACTCCATCAGGCCCATACATATCATGTTTACTGTATTCATGCCCCATATTAATACTTATTTGATAAAATGTGCCTCCATTAATATCAAAAATTGATGAACCCTGCAGCTCTAAGTAAGAAATATTAGTATTATACGTGTATAAATATGCACAGTCGGTAGTGATAACCTGCCCCAAATTCGAGTCATAAATATACATATCTGAAAAATCCTTAGATTGGATCATTCCACCGTGTGTACTTTCTATATTTGTCAGATTCATTGATGAATAATCAAAAGCAACAAGCACAGCCCCACTATAAAAGCTCGAGTCAAATGCCATTAGACTAGATGTATTAAAAGTGTAGAATTCTCCAAATGATGAAAAATTACCACTAACAAGAACACTACTGTCATTAAAAGCGTGGACTATTATGTATCCATAATAGCTCTCTATTGTTGCTGTAGCGTTATCAAATACATCGGCATATATATAGATATCAGACGCTCTAGCAGTTAGCTGCGAGTTGTCGCGACAAACAATTATGTTTTGTCCTCCATAGGTCGAATTTACATGTTCAAAGATCATATGAGAGTTGTTGAAAAGAAACATATATGATACCCACGTATTTGAGTATATTATCCGTGAGTTTCTTATTATTACTTCAGAATTATCGTAAACTTCTATTAGCCCATTATAGTATTCATACGGGACGTCATAGGCCTCAGATAAAGGTATGAACGTAACATTATCAAAAAGAACATGAGACTCTCTTTCTATAACGACTGTCCCATTGATTACTGTGTCTTTTATTACTGCATCATAATCTATTAGCATTTTTCCATTGTCTTGTCTTGATGCTAATTTTTGTTGCGATGTTATATCTGTGCTTGGTACTTTGTCAATAGTTTTTGTGGCACTCTCAACAGTAAAAGAACTAGGCAAGGAAGCTACTACTAATACCAATAGCATGCATATTATTCCTATCGATATTTTTTTATTCAATATGTTCACCAATGTTTTTTTATCCTACCTAGACATCAACCAGAACCGGAAGATATCTAAGTAGGACAGAAATACAAATAGATTTTTTTACATATAAAAATGATTATCTTATGTTATTACTGCAAAATAAAGATTCTATTTTACAAGCTTTGATAATATTTTTATCACGGAATTTTACGATGAAAATCGTTAGCGAATACTTTTAGAACCTTTTTTTGCCTTATAATTTTCTTTTGTTAGTAAATTATAGAATACCCTTTAAATAATGGGAGTGATATGGATAAACAAAGGCATCCTTGGATTATGCTTATGTTTTTTTCGCCTCTATTTGCGGAGATATTATCTGGCTCCACGACTCTCATCGAGTTATTAAATCCGTTTGCTTTTCCTATGTTGCTCGCTCTCTATGGATGCGGAGCTTTGATTATAAGAGAACTTTCTGTAGGCAGAGAAAATAGATGGGTCTTTATTATTTTTTCTGGAATGGCCTATGGGGTCCTTGAGGAAGGTATTGCATGTAAGAGCTTTTTTAATCCGAATTGGCAAGATTTGGGGCTTCTATCGGTATATGGAAGAGCTCTTGGTGTAAATTGGTATTGGGCACTTAATCTTATTATCTATCATTCCATTGTTAGCATATCTATCCCCATTTTCTTGGTTGAGAATATTTATTCGGATCTATCTGACAGGAAATGGCTTAGCCCCAGAGGGTTCAGACGAGCTTTTTCGGTCTATATCTTATCGATCATACTTTTTAATTTAGGTTTCCCCTATTCGCCAAGTTTATGGCACTACTTATTAGCATTTTTTATGGTAGGAGTTTTTATTCTACTAGCAGTAAAGTTTCCACAACCTAGAATCTTCTATTTGAAATTCAGAAGAAAAACTGTTTTCTTTCTCGGCGGACTATGGATGTTTCTATTTTTCTTTGGAATGTTTGGTTTACCCGTAATTAATGTTGATATATATTTGGCATCTGCTTTTGTTGTAGGTTATAACATATTCTTCGCTTTATTGTATAGCTCGTTTGATTGGAACACTGATCCAAAATATAGGTTCGATTCAGGCTATGCTCCTTTTACGATTTTTATTGTGCTTTGGATTCTCTCATATAATATTGAAAGAATCATTGTCACGATTATATTCATTTGTTTATTTTTTTATCTGAGAAGAAAAACAGATGTGCGTGATTCAAATGGTTAAGATGGTAGACATATCCAATAAAAAGAACGTGCTGAGAATTGCAAGAGCAAAAGGAAAAATAAGGCTTAAACCAGAAACCATCAGACTAATCAAAGAGAACAAAATAGAGAAAGGCAATGTATTTGAGATCTCTAAGGTAGTGGCCATATCATCAGCAAAAAAAACCTCAACACTTTTACCATTTTGTCATCCGATAGAAATAACACACGTAGATGCCGACATAAGAGTCCTAGAGGACGGTATAGAAGTAGATGTTACCGTTAAGAGCTACGCCAAGACCGGAGTTGAGATGGAAGCTTTAGTCAGTGTAAGTATTGCGCTTCTTAATATTTGGGATATGGTTAAAAAATATGAGAAAGATAGTTTTGGGCAATACCCGACAACCAAGATAGAAGAGATCATTGTTGTCGAAAAAATCAAGGAGGATACTCAATGAGTGTCCCTGAAAAACATCATGATCTAGCAAAAAGAGAAAAAATAGATGCAAAATTTGCCGTAATAACTGTCAGTACCTCTCGATACAAGAAGATGATGTCTGGTAGTCACATAGAGGATATCAGTGGAGATCTCGCACAAAAAATAATAGAAGAATCTGGATACAAAATATCGTACCGAGACATAATAGCAGACAACAAAAAGCAAATATTAGATGCTATAGAAAAAGCAATAAAAAAATCATGCAACATTATGATCTTCATTGGGGGAACCGGCATCTCGAGAACCGACATAACAACAGACACTTTAGAAAACATTTTCGAAAGAAAAATACCTGGATTTGGAGAAATATTTAGATATCTCTCGTACAGCGAAATTGGATCAGCAGCCATACTATCAAGAGCAACTGCTGGTATCTACAAGACAACAATAATTTTTGCATTACCAGGCTCACCGAACGCGGTAAGCTTAGCATTAAAAAAACTGATAATACCCGAAATAAAACATATGCTATACTTGGCGTTCTACAAAGACAAAAACATGTAAGTCAGTATACTATATTAGCAAAAAAAGAGCAATGCTATAATAAACTCTTTCAAAGCTTTGAAAAAACCTTAAAGGCGAGTCTATTTCTTCTTTAAGTAAATCTTCTCTATCTGAGTATTCCTATTATTGCATCTACGAATAGTAGTATGCTTATTACGGATCCTATTATATACGGAACGCCCCAGAAGTATGTACTGATGTTTTGAAGGTTTATCACGAATAGAACATATGTTGCGGCCACTACTATCGTGGAGATGAACAATATTCTGTCTATGTTGCTTGTTTTGTTTTTTATTATTCTCCATGCTGCAATTGTAGCTATTATTGCCATTGTTGGGATCGATGCTAATAGGATTATTATTGCTGGTAGTAGTTTCCATGCTGTTTTGATTTTGTATTCGTCTAGTCGTGCCTTTAGGTATAGAAAGTCCAAGGAGTATGCTTTTATTAGGTCCCTCGTGAAGTAACGATAATATGCCTTCTTTAGTTTTCTTTTTATTCCGCTTAAGCTTTTTGATATTTTTTGTAGCAGACCTTCATCGAATATTGCTTTTTCTTTTTTCCATACGGGGATTATATACATTGTGAAGATGAACGAGTATATCCCCGCAAGAAGACCCAGTAGGCTTATCTTTGTTCTGCCCAAAATTAGATTTATCGCTTCTATTGTCGGCATTGCAAACATGACTATAAGAACTATCACCACTATTGTTTTTACTATTGTTTTTGCGTGCTTCTTTTTTCTGTAGTCTTTTGGTATTATTTTGAAAATATATGTTACCCCTGCGAACAGCGTACCCAAAAATCCGAATCCCGCTAAGAACCTTGCGACTATTATGAGTGGTATTATCAGAAAGTTTGATATCAACGATATTACCCATGAGCAGAATGTTAAGAATGGTATTGTGAGTACTATCAGAAGCAGATAGATATACATATATTCTTTGTCGCCCAATACTGATCACCATATATGTCGATTTATTATTTTCTAATTGCCCTTTAATTTTAGAATCTTGATATCGTTTTCGGCGATAAGTCGATCTTATATACCATATTTTCCCCCATTTTTGAATCTAATTTGTTTTGGATGAGTATCTTATTGTTTATTAGATTTAGAGAATATATGCTAAATAGTCTGGTCGAGTTTAATTATCTAAAAAATAAAAATTATGTTCTAGAGATTTTTTGGAAATAAAAAAGTACTAGATCTCGTCCTATGAGAAATATTATTAGCTCTCTTATCGTGAGGA
>JAUQYS020000186.1:0-1911 GCA_030587585.2 Candidatus Njordarchaeota archaeon | reverse complement strand
ATGAATATATTTTTGATATGACTACTACCGTCGTTAATGGAAAAGGCTACGTCACAGTATTGTCTAGTAGTGGCAGATTATATCTAATACAGCTTGATAGTGTAAGCGCTGTTAATATAGGATCAAAGGCTGAGCAGACGATTAAGACAATGGGTAATGATGCATATATAATGTTACTAGTACCGATAGCTGCTATTCCTTTGATCGTTATGTATCTAAATATCAAGCAAAAAAAGAAAAGAAAATAAACTTGTTTTAGTTTTTTATTTTTTATTTTTCTAGGGTGGTTTTTATGTCGAATCCAATAATAGATGATTTTCTAAGTCAGCTAAAATCAAAACTAAAATCTTATCTGTCTAAAGATGATCAAAATTTGTTGCTAGTAGGGAAATTTGGGACTATTAGTTTTGGTTTTGATATTTCTATCGATAAACGAGCTGATTTGCTATTTCTTGATTCAATAAGGAAGAAAAGTATGAAAATTGTATTTGGTAGATATGAAGGACGTGTTGAAATAGGTAAGCATGGATCGCAAATGAATACGATTATTCTTATAACTATTAGGTTCATAGAAAAAGTAAGGGCCGACATAAAGGTTACTTTATCGGATGGCAAGACAAAAAATATTGGTCTGTACGATGAAGTTTATCATGTTTTTCAATTTAGATTTGATCTCCAACATGGATTATTATTGTTTACATACACAATTTACAATAAAATATTGCCTGAGATGACTTGGCACAGGGCTGTTGATACGGCGGTTAAGGCCCTTAAAATTTATGCATTTACGATTTATGAGCTCGAGTATGGACTATTGAGCTTTATCAGAGAACATATTGACGAATTCATAGATATCGTGAGAGGCATGATATATAGTTGACATAAAAGATTATTGCTAGATGTAGTTAATGGTTTTTTTATTTGATTTTTTAACTTGTATGAAAAAGTATATGTGTATTCCTTGTATAGTATTACGTCTATATCTCTCTTCCTATCGAATATAGATAGTGTTAATACCATAATCAGCTATAAAATAATAATGTAGATTGTATCATTTATAAATAAATTTTCATATTATTACTACATAGAAAAATAATGGGCGAGTAGTATGAATGGAGGAGAAGGAGCGGTATTTGCTGGCTTCTTAGGCCTATTATTAGCTATGATAATCGGTGCTCTCTTGCTTGGTGCGTTCTTCTTGTGGCTTGGTCTGAAAATTGTTGGTTGTCCTGAGGAGAAGATGTCATTTGGCTCAGTAATAATTACAGCTATTATTAATGCTTTCGTTCCATGCTGCATAATACAGTGGTATCTTATAAAAGTCAGACACACTGACTCTTGGGGCTCCGCTATAGTTGCTTGGATCCTATCGTGGGTTATTCCAGTAGCCATTATGTGGGGAATATTCCTAGCTCTTGGTTTAGCAGGAGGAATGCTAATTTAGCCAGTAGACTATTTTTCTTTTTTTTGATTTTTGCTTTGGTGAAAATATATTTGTGCAATTGTAAGTCAATAAAAATAAGGTGGAAAAAAGCATTTATGCACATGCGAAAATTCCTGTCTGATTTGATGCCATTTATTCTTTCTCATCATCCTCTGTGCGATAAATATAAGAAGGGACATTATATTACTATTGGGAGATACAGCTTTTGTATTGGTTGTACATTCACGTATCCTACTATAGTTATAATTTTGCTCGTTCAGTTTTTTTATCGCTTCTTTGATTTTATTATTTTTGATCATATAGATTGGGTATTGATAGCTTCTGTGGTTTTTTTGGTGCTATACGGCCTAAATTTTTTTGATTTGAACGTCACAATAAAAATTTTGTCGAAAATATATTTGGGGACTCTTATCGCTCTCATTATTTTATATGCTTTGTATGTTCCGCCGATACCTCTCATATTACGA
>JAUQYS020000143.1:0-4503 GCA_030587585.2 Candidatus Njordarchaeota archaeon | reverse complement strand
GAAAAGAAAGGGCGTGTATTAAGACTAATAAGCAATTTTAGAAAGAAATTTATGCGCCTCAAGATGAATACAAAGCAAGAGATCGTAGAAGCCATAATGCAGGATAAAAAACTAAGAACAAAGAGAATGGAAGCGATAAAAAGTCTTTGTCTTGATATTCTGAACATGGTAAAAGACCTATTAAGCGATAAGGAAGTAGTATCAAACTTGAAGAAAAGTCCATTTGTCGAAATATGTGAAGAAGAAGGAAGGTTATACATATATATTCCAGACGCTAAGACATATATACAGGGTTCGGGTAGGACATCTAGATTATATGCTGGCGGAATAACAAAAGGTCTTGCAGTAATTGTTTCCAGAAGAAAGAAGCTATTAGAAGCATTAAAGAGAAGGTCAAGATGGTACATGGAGGATGTTCAATGGTATGACTTCCGGCAGTTAGATTTAGATAAGGTAATCCAAGAAATAGATCGCGATAGAAAAACAGTTATGGCTATATTGGAAGGAAAAATACCTAAGCGATTCAAGGAATTAACTAAGTCGGCACTAATAATAGTGGAGTCTCCAACAAAAGCGAAAACGATAGCTAGATTCTTTGGGAAACCAGCTCGCAGAGTTATCGGCAATTTTGTCGTTTATGAAATCACTACTGGAGAATATGTCTTAGACATCGTCGCCACTAGGGGACACATATATGATCTGACACTAGCAGATATAGAGATGAGAGATTTCGATTTGCTTAAAAACTTCTTTAGGGTATCCTCATATCTGTACGGTGTAAAAGTCACAAAAAAGAGAAATGGAAGGTATGAGTATGTTCCCGAATATGATGTTTTGAGTATTTGTCGCGACTGTGGTAAAAGATTTACTGGTCTATATCGAACATGTCCTAGATGCGGAGGGCAGAATATTATATCACAAAAAGACATTTTAGATGTCATAAGAGAGGTAGCAGATGAGGTTGATGAAGTACTTATTGCAACTGATCCTGATGCTGAAGGAGAAAAAATAGGCTTTGATATAGCTTTACTATTAGCACCATATGCTGGGAAGATAAGGAGAATAGAATATCATGCAGTAACGTTAGCAGAGATACGTAGAGCATTAAAAAACCCGCGAGATATGGATCTGAAACGTGTAGAAGCTCAGCTTGTGAGGAGAATACTTGACAGGTGGGTTGGTTTTGCTTTTAGTCATTTACTTTGGAAAACGAGACATATTACAAAGAAGTTTTTCTCATATTCTGCTGGTAGAGTTCAGACACCAGTGTTGGGCTGGATAATTGATAGATTTGAGGAATATAAAAAGAACAGAATATATCTTTACATAATAACGTTATCAAACGGTGTTACAATAGCAATGGAGGAAAATGATAGTCTTAAGGAGAAATGGAAAACGTTGAAAGGAAAAACGATTAATGTCAAAGTGAAGAATATAAGGGAAGAAATATTAAACCCATTGCCCCCCTACAATACGGCAGAATTTCTTAAAGATATTGCGGCACAACTAAAGATATCAGCATCTGAAGCAATGCGAATACTACAAGAGCTATTTGAGTCGGGTCTGATAACATATCACAGAACAGACTCTACACGAGTAAGTCCAGAAGGTATAAATGTCGCTAAGGAATACATACAGAATACATTTGGTGATTTATCTTTATTCAAGCCAAGGCCGTGGGGCCAAGAAGCCGAGGGCGCACATGAGTGTATTAGACCAACTATGCCAATCAATGGAGATATGCTGATTAGGATGCTTCAGACAGGCGAACTAGTACTAGCGATAAGGTTTACCAAACGGCATTATGCAATATACCAACAAATATTTAAGAGATTTATGGCAAGTCAAATGGTTAAGGCTAAGGTAAAAAAAGCGAGTATAGACCTAATAATTGATGAGGGCATAGTTTATAGTACTGAAGGAATTCTTGAGATATTAGATCCGGGATTTACAGCTGTGTATTACGTAAATATGCTCCCAGACTTCAAGGATGGTATAAGAATAGAGAAAGTAGAGCGCATGAAAGTCAGCAAATCTCCTCTGTATACTGAAAGCGAAATAATAGACAAAATGAGAAAAGAACGAATAGGAAGACCCTCGACCTATGCAATAATACTAGATATCCTCTTCAAGAGGGGGTATGTTAAGGCAAGCCCCTTCAGAAAGAAGATATTTCCCTTGAAGAGAGGAATAAACATCTATAAAACGTTGACACGAAAAATTGAATCATACGCAAAGAAGCTAGAAAAAAGAGACAAAAAACTTGCGGAGGATCTAAGAAAATTTATTACAGTAGAGGGAACTAGAGAGCTAGAATTGGAGATGGACAAGATAGAAAAAGGAGAATCCAACTATCAAGAAGTATTAGAAAAAATACATAGAGCATTAAGTGATGTACTAAAAGATCTTAATAAATACTACAAAAAGGAGCTGTTACCAAAACTTGGACAAAGAATAGAAAATATGATAAAGAAGGATTCTACCTCATAAATTTTTCTTCCCACTCTTTTAGGTGCTTTACGCTTTCCTCGATACTAGCGAATCTATCCCTTACGACTTCTATGTCCTCAGTATTTATTTTGTCTCTGCTATACGTTCGTGCCCGCTCCCAAGCTGGGGCCATCAATTGTATAGCGTAGCGCAGGCTAATCTCAGCACCAAGTTTTGTTAGAAGGTCTAGGGCATTATCCTCAATTCCAATGTTCTCTTCGTGGGCTCTAATTTTAAGAATTTCTCTTATTTCTTCTGGTTTGTATGGCTGAGTTGGAATTATGAGGAGCCTGTCCAACAAATCTAGCGGCATACCGTGGGGAGACACGATATCTGTGCCTCTAATTTTCGTGAAGCCTCTGTTTGATGCCATAATAACTATCGGGGCAAGATCTGATTCTAGTGCTCTATTCAAAAAGCTAAAGCTTTCAATATCCAGCATGTGTATTTCGTCGATAAATAGAACACCGGGTATGATTTCTGCTTTTTTTGCTTCTACGGCGTCTTTAACGAATTTATCTACCTGCATACGTGTCTCTGGATCTATTTCTTTTCTTTCTTCTCGTGCACCGAAAAGAAGACTAAAGAAACCTCCTCCTGATCGCTTATGAAACATCTCATCTAACTCATCAAGTGTCGTAAGATATATGAATTCTCGCTGTTTTTCTACGGGTCCTTCTGGTACATCGACTGTTGGGATACGTCCTACGTCATATTGAGCCTCAGCAGATTCTTTACTTACTCCGAGTATACTTACGTGTCCTCCTTCTTTATCTATCATTATGACTAGTCCTTCTCTAACGCCCTTTGAGACCATCTCTTGAGCCACACTTGGCCCGATAGTATATGTTGCTTTTTCACTTTTTGTTCTTAAGGTAATCTTTGCTTCTTTAACTACGCGCTGGTACGGATTATATGGATGCTGAGTAAAGTGTGGTTCGAATTTTTCTACAACTCCCTCCAAAACCCAGCGATTTTCTCTAAAACGTACGCCTATAGCCTTTCTAAGAGCTCTTATTAGAACCTCCGTTTTGGATACTTCCGCAGAATATATTTGGGAACCAGATAATTGGACGAATGGTACATCCTCACCTAGTTCTCTAGCTATGCCGACGGCAATTGCAGTTTTTCCTGTTCCTGGAGGCCCCGCTAATAGAATTGCTCTTCCAGCCATTTTGCCCTCTTTAATCAGTCTAACTATTAATCCCGCGGCTTCTCTAGCTTTCGTTTGTCCTACCATTCCATCGCATATGAATTTTGCCCTGCCTTTTTCATCAAGACCCAGTCCTTTAATATGAGAATGTGCCCCAACTCGAATAAGGATACCAGGTATGGACGCCATAGAAATCACCTCTGCCTATATTTTTTGGAGTTTTTTGAGGTTTTATAAAAGTATTCTATGGTGATGCATAAACTATACTTTTTTTATTCTTTTTCTATTCTTGATTAATAATATGGAGGGATATTTATAGGGGTAAATAAATTGTCAGCTGAGAATGAGGAGCGCTATATTACGGCAAAACAAGCGGCACGGATGCTTGGTGTTCATCCGGTAACGTTGTATCGTTGGGCTAAAGAGGGCAAAATAAGATTTATAAAAACTCCTTCAGGTAGGCTTAGATATCCGCTCTCTGAGATTGAAAGATTGAAATCATCTTTTGGTGGAAATAGAAATGTTGTACTATATGCGAGAGTATCTGACGAGGAGCTAGTTAGACGGGGACTATTAGATAGACAAGTGAGAGTATTAAAAGATCATGCCGAGCAGAGAGGGTATAATGTCGTCGAAGTTATTAAAGATGTTTCCCTTATGGGTAAGAAAAATCTCGTAAAAATCATAAATTTGGCTATAACTGGGAGAATAGGGAAAATATTGGTGGTTGGATTAGATCGTCTTTTCCCCGTTTTTCCAGAGGTATTTAAAGATATTTTTAGCTCTTTTGGTGTTGAAGTAGAAATAGTGGAGTTTAACGACCCCGACATGGCGTTAGAAAAAAAGATAGGTCTTATAGA
>JAUQYS020000135.1:0-3227 GCA_030587585.2 Candidatus Njordarchaeota archaeon | reverse complement strand
TATATTGCATTTTCTATGAGATTTTTTGGAGAAATAAGTCTTATTACTGATGCTTTTTTTGTGATGAAGTTTTATAAGAAAGATATCATTATTAGAAAAGCAACACAGCTATTGGTTCTCTCATTGATTCTTTCTATGATTAATGCAATAGTATTAGGATACTTACTAGATCGATACAGAAAGATTGAATGTTAATTTTTAGAAAAGAGCGTTTTTATCCTGGTTTTTTATCTCTGGGTTGACCTAATACTTTTTTGGAGGTATTTACTTGATTAATAAAGATGATTGTTGTGCTTTTTTCCAGTTGATATACGATCTTATACCCTCGATGCTTCTGGCGATACTTCCGCTCCAGATTTTATGTCTTATGATATTTGGGTAGTGGGTCTGCATAGATGGATCTTTCTCCTGTAGTAATTTTAGTATAATATCTGGTGGTTGTGATGGGTTCTTTTCAACTGTTTTTATCCATGTCTCTAATTTTTGTCTGTATCTTTCTATGTATTTTGGTGCATTGCTTTTCGCTCCATAATGGGGGAAGCAGATAGTTATTGGGTCTATTTTTCTTATTTTTTCGATGGAATTAAATGTTTTTGTTGCGTTGAATGGTTTTGGTGTTGTCGGGAAGAATACTTCCCATGGTTCTAAATAAACACCTAGGGTATCTCCGGGAAAAATAAGCTTTTGTGGCTGCAGATAATAAGTGACGCTATGAGATGCGTGTCCAGGGGTCTCTAGTACTCTAATTATGTTGTTGCCTAGATCGATTTTTAGTCCTTCTTTAGCGATCAAAATTTTTTCTTCAGGAACACTCTCTATTTCTCCATAGAATATCGCGGTGTCTCCGAGAATTTCCTTTGTTTTTTCCCATAGAAGATGTGGAGAAATCAGATGTGGGGCGCCTTTTGGATGCACGACAACGCATGCATTTGGCAAATATTTTAAAAGCGTTCCTGCGCCACCAGCATGGTCTATATGAATATGCGATAATAAGATGAATCTTATTTCTTTCGGGTCTATTCTAAGAATATTTAAGGCATCCAAAAGATGTCTTATGGATCTTTTTGGGCCACAGTCAACAATAGCCGGGTAGTCATCTATGATTATATATGTAGTTAAAAATGGAGTGATCTCGGGCAAGACATCAATAGCATAAACATTTTCTTTGATTGATCGAATTTGTATCATTGGAGACCCAAAAACTAAAAATTGGCATTGGGATCCTTGAAAAATTTCCAGATATCTTGCTTAATATAGATCCTTGCTATGATAAGACCAGCTATTGTAAGGAATAGGAATATAATTTCTAATAGTGCTATGTCTAATATATTTGCATGGTATAGAGCAGCAAAGATATCAACTATTGTGTGATATATAATAGCATAATACAAAAATTTTTTGTTCTTGAGAGACCTAACAACGAATAATGTCAATGTGACATGTAGCATCGTGGCGACAATTCTTTCTACAGCACCAATAAGACCCATAATAAAAAGGTCTTCAGGAGAAGGGATCTGCAGAGTAGGGATCTCTATTTTGTTTGTTACTATTATCGCTATTACTATCATGTTTAAAGCGAAAACTAAGAAGGCTTCTCCTAATCCCCAGCCAACACCTAGACTCATAACTTTTCCGTTAATTATTTCTTTTTCTATAAATTGTTTAGCGAAAAAATACCGTATGGTTTCCTCAAAGATACCAGCACAGATGGCACTAATGATCCCGATGGTAAGCATATCAAAATAGAAGCTCATAACGAGTATGATAGGCAATCTTAACATTAGCGCCGCATACCAACCTACTCCACCCATAATGAAAATCTTAACGAACTCAGAATGCAATTTAGAGTAATATATAAAGTATACTAGCCAAGGACCAATAGCAATAATTATCAACAATATTATTACAGATAAATAATCCATTTTTTGGTCCCTTTTTTAGTTCTGTATAAAAAACAAAAAAGAATTTATTATTTGCAGTATTGGTGAATATATTGAGACAGATAGCACTATTTTTGATATTTTTAATAGTTAGCTCATTTGCATTTGTCCTAATAAGAAATGATGGAGTGTCCGATATTAGTAAGTCGACTAGTTATGTTGGTTTAGAAAGGATATATACAAGACAGACAATGTATAACTGGACTATAATGATATATTTGGATGGGGACAACAACTTGGAAAGTGCGGCATTAAATGATTTCTTAGAGATATCAGATGTTGGTTCAACTGATGAGATTTCACTGATTGTCCTATTAGACAGATGGAACGGAACTGGATCGGATGATAATACTTCTTATGATGACTGGACCGAGGCTAGAATATTCTATGTTGATAAATCCGAGCAACCATATGCTGATAAGGCAGACATAGCTCTTGGCGAAATTAATATGGGATCGTATTCTTCTATAGTTCGTTTGGTAAATTATTCTGTCCAGAATTATCCTGCAGAGCACTATGCCCTGATTTTATGGGATCATGGACTAGGATTTCAAGGTTTGTGTTTAGATGAGGATAATGGTAATGATATATTGTTTTTCTCGGAACTAAGATTAGCCCTAGAAAAAATATATCAAATCCATGGCATAAAAATTGATGTTCTAGGAATAGACGCATGTCTTATGGGAATCATGGAGCTAGTATACGCGGTTCGAGACTATGTTGATTACATTGTTTTTTCGCAAGAATATGAAGCAGAAGACGGGTGGCCATATGATCGAATTCTAGCAGGTCTAGTCAGTAATCCAAGTATGTCGCCACAAGATCTTGCCAGTATGATGGTCGACGAGTATGTGACATATTACAGTGAACCTACTCATAGCGAAAATAATGCGACGCTATCAGCGATTGATGTAGAAAAATTTGTTAAGGAGGGTATCCCAAGTCTAAATAGGCTGACTGGGTATATAATGAGCAATTATCTTTCCCTATACAACAACGTATCATATGCTATCAATAATGCCGAAGAATATGGCTGTATATCTCCCTGCTATACATTTGAAAAAGATATTATTGATTTTTTGGAGAACCTTAAAAATGTTGCTACTGATACAAATCTTATCTCCCTGATTAATGACGCTATTTACTCTATAAGCTCTAGTATTGTATCAGCAAGACATCTCTCGGGCCATCCTAACTCTTACGGTATCTCTGCGATATTTGATGATGCATGTCTTACATCATCGTTGTATAACTTTTATAGGACAATTGAAATTTCGCAACATCAGC
>JAUQYS020000128.1:0-1807 GCA_030587585.2 Candidatus Njordarchaeota archaeon | reverse complement strand
GGAAGGATGCGGGTCTGTGGAAGGAACAATATTTGTTCAAACTAGGCGTATTCATCCAGCAGTTGCTAATAAATTGAGAGAAAAACATTCCATACTACTAGGAATCAATTTGATTAAAAGCCTATCAAAAGAGCTTTCGAAGCAAGGTCTAGAATTCATCATTTACGCGATAAATGCCGGAAATAAAGAAAACTTCTTTGTACCTGATAAATGCGAAATAACATTTAATATACTTATACCACACGAAAAAACAGCTAGAGATTGCTTGTATCTTCTTAGAGAACTATCGTCTCGATATAACTTTGACTTCATCGTAAACGAGTATTCCGATCCATTCAGACTACAAGACAGAGGATACATCGAAAAAATCGAAAATGCCTACCGCATGACTTTTAGCTCCGAGCCACAATATACGATTATGCCTAGTTGGACAGATGCTAATAACTTTGCTAAATATAATATTCCCACAGCAATATTTGGACCCGGCAGCCTTTCTGTCGCTCATTCTGAATATGAAAAAATAGACCTACACGAAATAATATCAGCCTATAGATTTATAAAAAATATTATTCGTAGCTTCAAATAGATCTTTTATGATGCTATGTTAGATCTCCACAAGTACAAAAAGATTCATGAATTATATCAAACAGGTCTCTAAATCCTTTCCCACTCTTAGCACTCATAGCTACTATCCTCGCAGGAGGGATATATTTCCGAATTATCTCAACTAGCTCTAGAGCCATACCAGAATACGTATCAACTTCTGACTCTAACATATAATCTACAAACCCATCTGGATCTTCGTACAGTGATTTTAACATACTTTTAACTTTATCTCCAGTCAAATCTATCTTATTTATAGCAGTTATGACATCTAGACTTAGCTTAAGCTGTATCGCCATCGCAACTAGCTGCGTCATAACAATATCCGAAGGCTTATTAAGAGTTGTTGCATCAATAATAAATAAACCCAGATTTGGGGCATCTTTAAGAACCGAAGTAATTTTGTCTCCAAGATCCCTGAAAGCAAAAAGCTCTAATTGTCCAGTAGTATCTATCAATAACCAATCATTAGCACATAGCAACGATCTTATCCTACGTTGCAATACATCAATATTTCTCGAAAGTATTTCTACCGAGCGTATAAGACCACCATTTGGACCCAAATTCTCATTCTTCATTACATCCTCTAACCTAATGATTTCTCTAACATCAAAATCTGGAGAATATTGCACCATTCTAGCCCCTGGATCTAGGTTAACTGTTGCAACTCGGTATCCCATATCTCGAAGATACAAAGAAAAGTTTTTAACCAATGTCGATTTTCCAGCTCCAGCATATCCAAGAACATATATAATTTGAGCCACAGCCCCCATAGAAATATCTATCAAACTATCTTCCATAAACCCTCTCCACATACTTCTTTTTTTAATATTCTTAAGATAAAAAAAGGAATTGATTCCTTAAGTGGTGATCACAATTGTCACTTATCACAGCGCCAAAAAAAGTATACATAGCCGCAGCTAGCGCTGAGGGATCAAGCCATATAAATGCTTTCGATGCTTGCCTAGTTAAAGTAGGCCTACCTCAAGTAAGTTTGGTTAAGGTAACATCAATATTGCCACACAATGTGGATATCACAGAAAAAGCACCAATCCTCCCAGACGGTTCCAACGTTCCAGCGATATATGCTTATTCATCTTCGGATTCCCCTGGAGAGACAGTATCTGCAGCAGTAGCACTCGCCTTGACAAATGGCCCGACACTCGTTGCTGAACATGCAGCTGCAAGTATTACGCGTGAAAAA
>JAUQYS020000400.1:0-9248 GCA_030587585.2 Candidatus Njordarchaeota archaeon | reverse complement strand
AGTATCTAATTTTTTCGTGTGAATTGTAAGTATTTTTATACTATTATTTGAGATTTTATGGATTGGTGTATTTTTGTGCCACGGAAGAGAAAAAAAATAGACATTGTTCAACACTTTAGAAGAATAATATTCAGAGATATGAAATCCATAGCTTATATGCTAAACGAACAGGTAAATTATATTGGAACTTTTTCTCAGTCAATTCCTGATATGTTAGGTTTTGCTATTATTTCTTCTGTAAATAAGATATCTTTGCTATCAAGGCTCGTGGGACACGAACGCGTAGATAGAGAAATTGTAGGCGAATTGAAAAAGATTATAGATGGCATAAAAATTGATATTGAGACTTCTAAGGTTCCATACGGATTGAAAGCATATGGCTTGTCCACGGTAGTTTTATCTAAAGTACTTTTAGATATGCATGACGAGGGGATAGAGCTACTAGAAAAAGCTGTTGATTTTATAGACATGATAGAGGACTCCATATACAGAAGTATTGTACTTCGCGATGTATTATACACATTGGGGATGATTAGGCGCTACACAAAACGAGAAGCATATGAAATTCCAGAAGAAACAATAAATTCTATGGCTAGTATAATCTCAGATACGGTTCAGAAAATTATAAATGAGACTGAGTTCATAGGCGATCCATATGTAAGAGGAAGAATTTTTGCGAATGTTGGGTTTGGAACAAGGCTATTTAGTGTAATTTCTAAGGCAGAGATAATGGCTCAGTGGTATGATGTTAATCAATCCCAGCGCCTAGCATTAGATGCTTTGGACGAAGCTGAAAAAGTTGGAGATTGGTATCAAAAAGGCATTCTGCTGGCCGATGCTGCAGCAGTTCTAGCTATCTCGGGAGATGACACAGTAAACCTTGCTGGAGAAAAATTTGACGCCGCGACGGAAATAGCATTTAAGAATATTAACAATGATCCGCTCAGAGCATCTCAGCTCCTAGCTCGAATAGCGTATGACAAAGCCTTCACGAAATATTATTTGGATAGCGACAAGTATTTTTATGAGAGTATTGTTATACCTATAGAAGCTATGGGATTGGCAGAAGCTATGCCAACTATAATGCGTGTCTTGCGGCTTGCAAGTAAGGCTCGGTACTTTTACATAATATATGAAGTAATAAAGGATTGGTTACTA
This sequence comes from Candidatus Njordarchaeota archaeon, assembly GCA_030587585.2. Taxonomy (GTDB): domain Archaea; phylum Asgardarchaeota; class Njordarchaeia; order Njordarchaeales; family Panguiarchaeaceae; genus Panguiarchaeum. Next base: position 8,090 of record JAUQYS020000400.1, on the reverse strand, counting down.
CCCATGATTGACGCTGAGCGAGGTATATATACGAGAGCAAAGTTTTTGGCGCTCTGCGCAAATGCGGCGTTACCTGTGTCCATTAATTGGTCTGTTAATATAGCGAGAGAAGCTCTAGCACAAATAAAAGGAGTAATAGACTCGGAGCTTGTTCCTTTATATTATGATATGGGTTTCTTGGATGATTCTTTACCGTATGTTTCGAACATTTTGGATCTAATACCGATAATGGCAAATATTGCTTTTATACTTCCAAGAGACTCGATTAGGCTTCTCAAGAAGGTTTTTTATACGATAGATAAGCTTCTAATGGTGTATCTCAAATATTTCAAAAGGAAATATAAGGGATCCATAAGCGAGGAGTTGGTTGATTTTTCTGAAAAACTTGGTGTTATAATTTCGGCTTTGAGAGATGTTCCCAATATATATGCGAGTATAGAGCCCTTAGCGACAAAATTTATTTCGAGCTTAGAAAAAATTATTCAGATATACAATACAGAACACATAATCAGCTCATTTCTCTTGTACACATCATATGCATATGGTTTGGCGTTTCGCCAACCTAAAAAAGCAGGAAAATATGTTGAATTGGTAATTGACAGAATATTCAAATTTGAAAAAAATATGTGGCTTTTCAAAGATAAAAAAATGGAAAAGGCTGTATTTGAGGATAAAATATTTAGAGATGTTTTTAGTAGTATTATGGCAATGGCTATAGAGATAGCGTTCAAAGCTAATACGTCTTTAAAGGAAACTATGATAAAAATATTGATAGATATAAGCGAAACAACTGACCAAAGGAAATATACAGAATTTTTAACACTTCTGTTCGAAAAAATAGATAAGGACGAGATCTCGAAGCAGATTCTGATAAATGTATTTAATGTTCTTATTGATGAGGGAAAAATAACAAGAAAGCGTATTCCACGCCGATTTTACAGGATCATCAACAACATAGACCCTATGTTAGCCAAGTTTATTTCTGAGGAGATCCCATAATTTTTTGTATTTCATTCTTCAACATATTCATGGCCATAATAGCGCGCTCTTTGCTTTTTCCGATGGCAATAACTCTCATTATTTTTTGGCCGAAACCGAGAGGATATGTTTTAATGCTAATATCCGTGAAAACCTTTCTTACGCTTCTAATAGCTCTAGAAACAATGCTTTCGTCAGATATCTCTATGTAATCCTCAATGGTAGTTAAGCTAACAGTTTTCTTCAAGTAAGGCACAATTTTTTCGAGAAGATACATGGCCTCGGACGGGACTCCTGGCAGGGCAAAGATGTATGTTTGCTCGGTCTTTATTATCACGCCAGGTGCGACGCCAACATCATTGTATATTACGTCACTATTTTCTGGGATATAAGCCATTTTAAGACGTGAGTCGTTGAGGTCGGCTTTTTTAACTAGGCCCATGCTAAAAAGCTCAGAATAGCGTTTTTTTACAAAATCAAGAGCTTTTTCACTTAAAATAAGGCGACGATTAAGCGCCTCAGAAATAGATTCCAATGTTATATCTCCCGGTGTTGGGCCAAGCCCACCAGTAGTAAAAATGTAGTCAATATTTTCTGATATAGCAGCTTTTACTGTTGCAATAATAGTTTTTTTATCGTCTGGTATGCATATTATTTTTTTTACATGAATACCCATACTGTTAAGTCTTTTTGCGATCCAATAGGCATTCCAATTTAATACCTTTCCTGCGAGAAGCTCGTCACCTATTGATATGATCCATGCGCTCAATTTTAAAACGCCCTAACCATTTTTAGCAATATCCTCTAGCAGTGAATATACTAATTTTTCCGTGTTTTCTATGTCACTTAAAGAGGCTATGGAACATGCTGAATGTATATAGCGGCTCGGTACGCTAATTGTTACGCTTGGAATGCCGTATCTTACATATTGATATGCAGAAGCATCGGTTCCACCAACCATCCGGCCCTTAAATTGGTATGGTATATTATTTTCTTCGGCGATTCTTATTATGCGTCTCACAAGCTTGGGATTGGATATTGTTGCTCTATCAGCGATGGTTATGGCGGGACCATTTTCAAGTTTTGTTGATACATCATGTTCAGGCACACCTGGTGTATCTGCCGCAGCTGTGCATTCTAAGGCTATAGCATAATTTGCATCCATCAATAGTGATAAAGCTCTAGCCCCTCGTAATCCTACTTCCTCCTGCGTGCTGAACACTCCTAAAATGTTTAGTGGTAGGTCTGTGGTTTTCTCCAATAACTCAAGCAATAAGTAGCATCCAATTCTGTCGTCGAACGCTTTTCCTAATATTCGATTGTTCTGCTTAATAAATTGGGAGTCAAATACTGCTACAGATCCCTCATGAACCCCCATTTCTAGTGCATCTTTTCTAGATTTTGCTCCTATATCAATAAATAATGTTCTGTAGTGAGGAACTTTACTTTTTTCTTCGGGTAAAAGCAGATGTGGTGCTTTTGCCCCGATAATTCCATATATAAAGTTGTCCTTTCCTTTTATTTTTACTTTTTGAGAAAGCAGTATCCTTGTATCAATCCCGCCGAGAATTTCAAATCTTAGAAATCCATTCTTATCTATTTGAGTAATCAAAAATCCGACTTCGTCCATGTGTGCATCTAAAATTACAGTAGGATATGATTTTTCTTTAGTAATAGATGCGATGATGTTTCCTAAATTATCAATTTTATAGTTCGTGTCTAAACGTTTAAGATTCTCAATTATTATTGCCCTGACATCATCTTCATATCCACTTGGTCCGAAGGCTTCTGAGAGTTTTTTAAGCAATTCAATATTATGCGACATATTTAGTCACCTTTGAATAAAATAAAAAAAGATTTTTTGTGTTATGCGTATTTAAGATATTAGAGATGCTTTTAGGCATGTGATGATGAGGGAGTCATAGTCGGATGTATGAAGAAAAATAGGAATCTGAACTGTACATGTAGTTGTGTCTTTCATTTTAAACTTGTTTTTTTCTTTCTCTAAGGGCTAAAAAATATATGTTTCATGGTGTAAATAATGGTAACAGAAGAAATAAGATTTTTTTTGGACAACATATTAAATACCGGCAACATGCTTGGCTTGGATAGGCCAACAATGGAAGTATATCTTATGGAAGGAATAAAAATGGATGACGACTCTAATGTGCTACTTTTTATTGATTCCTATACAATGCTGGGCGGGTTTCTTGAAGCTCTTATCGATAAAATGGTATCTGAATATGGAGAAAAAAGTAATGCTGAGTGGATAATAAAGCAATATTCGGACTTCACAAAAAATATAAAAAAATATGAATCGAACATTGTCAAAAACACAAAGCTGTATTTTGAGAAAATAAATAATATAGCCGATGTTTTAAGAAAGGCCGAAATGAAAGTAAAAGTGCATCTTAGCGAAATATCTAGCGGAGTAGAATTATACTTATCCGGAAGGTCGGAAGTTCTTAGGAATCACATATCAAGAAAAATAAATGATCTCAGTAGTGAGGGCATAGAAAAAATAATAATTATTTCTCCATTCGAGCAAGTTTTGCTTGAGAAGAGATACATTCCGCAGGCAGCTGCATGGCCATTCGATTTGCAATATTTTGTTGATACTATAAAAGAGAGAATTACAAATATTGCATCTCCAAAAAATATTAACATCATGCTGTATGAGCCATATTTAACTCCGCTTCTTATGTTCAAAGCGGATCTTAAAGAAGCAACATTAGACTTTTTGTCAAAGACAATATCATTGATAAAGAGTATAGATGGCGTTAATATCATTGAAGAAAAATATGATGGGGCGCCTATAGGATACGAGCAAATATGGATGATAAATCCGATAGTAGCGGTTGGTTTAGCTAGGAATATATTAAGAAAATATGAAGATAAAGTAAATGCCATTGTGACCATCAGGACATCGACTGCGATTATACTACGAAGAGCTAAAGTTTTATCGGGAAGCAAAATAGAAGTTTATGATTATGCTGATTTCGTATCCAGAATTATTCTTGGTAGAGAAATTTGAACATTGATCTGCTGTTAATATTGCTGATTGTAGGTCTGCTACAAGGGATATTAGAATGGCTACCAGTATCTAGTGAGGCTTTTTTATTTTTAACTCTGGTTTTATTAGGAGTCTCTCCAGATAAAGCTCTTGCCATAGCCGTAATGTATCATCTTCCAACGGGTCTAGCATCAATATACTACTATAAGCGGGAATATATTGGTGCGATTAAGGAAATAATGACTTTTAGAATTCGAAACAAAACGATGTTTATAATTATTACAACGATCTTTACTGCGATTGTTGCCGTGCCTTTATATTTTATTTTTGAGAAGATTCTTATCGGTTTTGAATCCATTATAGGAAAGATTTCTACGATAGCATTTTTTCTTGTGGGTTTAGCTATGCTAATTACTGGTGCTGTTGTAAAGGTATCAGAGCGGGGGCATAAGGAACTAAACAGCTGTACGATATCAGATTGTGTAATTATCGGATCCTTGCAAGGGTTTTCTATTTTACCAGGGGTTTCGCGTTCTGGTGTTACCATAGCATCGCTACTATACCGCGGTTTCGATAAAGAAGATAGTATAAATGGATCGTTTATTATGGCCGGAATAGTATCTGTGGGAGTATTCTTATTTTTATGTATCATCGGTAAAGTCGATTGGCAGATTTTGTGTTCTATCGAGTTATTTATATCTATGCTTGTTACGTTCGTTGTGTCACTAATTATGATGAGAACGTTAATTACGATAGCTAGAAGAATGAAGTATGATATGTTCCTAAAATTTATCGGGTCGTTAATGATAGTTTTAGCGATATGTTCCTTCTTTATTTGAGTGGGGGATATGCTATTTTAGAAAAGTTTTCTGTTAGTTTCTAATCTGCCAAATAATGTTTTCTTGGTTGATGTTTTTGGTTCTATAATTTTTAATTTATTTTTTTAATATAGTTATGATGTGCATGATTTTTTTAGGAGATAACCATTTTTTTTAGGTTTTTTGTTTGATACTTTTTTTTATTAATGGAATTTTATCTCTCAAATAAGTTGACGGTGATCCATCATGGGCAAAATAAAGGTCGCTGTCGCCGGGATAGGTAACTGCGCGTCAAGCTTGATACAAGGAGTATTTTATTATAGAAATGCGGAAGACACTGAAGAGGTTCCAGGCTTGATGCATGTAAGATTCGGGCCATACCATATTAGTGATATAGAATTTGTGGCGGCATTTGAAGTCGATAAAAGGAAGATAGGTAAGGATCTGTCTGAAGCCGTATTTTCTGGTAATAACTGTGTTCGCAAATTTGCAGACATACCTAAGATAGGAGTTGAAGTATTGCCAGGACCAATACTTGATGGAGTCGCTGAACATATGAAAGAGGCATTCATGCCCTATGACGAGAATGAGATGAAACCCGTCAATGTTGCAGATGTTTTAAAAGACGTGGGTGCAGATCTCTTAATCAATTTTCTGCCTGTCGGGTCGTATAAGGCAACAAGATATTACGCTAATGCATGTTTAGAGGCTCGCTGTGCATTCGTGAATTGCATACCTGAATTTATCGCTAGTAATCCTGAATGGAGCAAAAAATTTGAAGAACGTGGTATCCCCGTAGCTGGCGACGATATCAAGTCGCAGCTAGGCGCAACCATTTTGCACAGAACACTAGTCCAGCTGATGAAAGATCGTGGAATTAAAGTGAAGAGAACATACCAGCTTAATATTGGAGGAAATACAGATTTTCTTAATATGACCGTAGAGGACAGACTTAAATATAAGAGAATAAGCAAAACGGAGGCCGTTACGAGCTTATTAGAAAGAAAAGTCCCGACTCGGATAGGTCCTAGCGATTATGTCCCCTTCTTAGGTGATACAAAAATAGCCTATCTATACATTGAGGGGGAAAAATTTGGTGGTTTTCCCATCACAATAGAAGCTAAGCTTACAGTTGCTGATTCTCCTAATTCTGCTGGAGTCGTTATAGATGTTATTAGAGCTGTTAAAATAGCTCTTGACAGAGGAATTAAAGGGTCATTAATATCAATATCAGCATATGCTTTCAAGCATCCACCAAAGCAAGTTCCAGACTACATAGCCAAGCAGTGGGTCGAAGAATTTATTCGGGGCAAGAGAGACAGATAGCTTATTTTATTTTTTATGTTTATTCTACTTTGAGAATAAAAAATGATCTGAAATGATTTCATTATCTACAATGGGATGGACGCTTTATAATATAATTAGAAAAAATAGAAAGCACATTTTAGGTCTACTATCTCGTGGAGAGATAGTCGGTAAAAATCCATTTGGAGACGCATCTAGATTTTTTGATAGGTCTATTGAGGATTTATTGATAAGAAAGCTGTATGAGACTGGATACAATGGGTATATTGTTGGCGAAGAGTTAGGAATAAAAAAAGGAGCAAAAAATGAATGGATTTTCATAGACCCCCTCGACGGAAGTCTAAATGTTGTACGTGGAATAAACTTTTATTGTGTTAGTGTCGCATATTCCACGGGCCCAACTATTAATGATATCAAAACAGCAATTGTTTGGGACATACCCAACGATATTTTTTATATAGCAGAAAAAGACATAGGGGCCTTCAAAATTAAGGATAACAAAGTCGAAAAACTTGAACCAAAATTTGAGAGCGACATATTGCTATTTGATGTGGGATTTACATCCTGTGGAAAGTGTCTAGATGAAATAAAGAGAATGGGAACATTTAGGAGGTTAGGATCAATAATAATATCTTGCATGAAGGTAGCGGAAGGTATCTTTGATGGAATATTCGAGGTAGGTAAACTAAAGGCAACTGACGTAGCGGCAGCATATCTAATAATGCGCGAGGCTGGGATATACGTTTTTGTTGAACCTATAGATATTCATGAAAATCCAAACGTGAAGCTCATAGCTGCAAAGAAAAAAGAGATCTTCGAGAAGCTTATGTCTATCTACAAAGAATATGTCTAATTTTTTTATTTTTTTGTTTTGATGATGAAACGTACCAAGTCAGAATTGATGACGAGACCGCGAGGCGCTGATTAAACTTTCACAAAATATTTTTGGCTTAGAATCATAGCTGCTTTTAGGATCATAGTGTTAAATGTTTTTCTTCCACTTATGAAAATCGATCTTATAGAGCTTAAAATTCTTAAAAGATCATTTTTTGTCCGATGTCTCCAAGAAAGAATATTTTCGATTTTGGAAACAATGCTCTCATAAATCGATGTTTCGAGAGGATCTGAGGGCTCTGGTATGGACTCAAGTAAACGTTCAATTGTTTTAATAACATCTTCTATATCCTCATTGCTGGGCTTTTTCATACTTTTTACTTTTTTTTCTAAATTGCGAATTTCTTGGAGGAAGTCCTGAAATAGCGACTGTAAGACTGAATTTATATGTGCATTAAGTGTATAGTATGCGGTTAGGAGAAGCTCGTGATCGCGGTCAATTGTGGATTTTTCGCGGATATGTTCTATCAACGACTTCATATCCTCAAATGTCTCTTTGCACAAGGGACATGACAAACTGAAAGACTTTTTATTGTCTACTTTTTTCGTTTTCATTTTGCATCCTTTTTTCAAATCTTTATTGTTTCAAACTATAAATAATATTTTTTTTAAGATTAAACATAGATATATATAAATGAGTATCTAAAAATCTTAGTTTCTTTATGATAAACTTTTTTGTTTGATGATAGGATGAAGTTTTCGTAAAATTCTCTTTGAAGAGATGGCGATGATTAGAAAAAATTCGACAGGAACTAGTCAGATGTATCAGGTTAAGGGATAAACCGTCTTCGGATATTATATTATGGGTAAAGCAGAACTATAGACTCTTAAATGAGGATAGTAAAATTGAGATAGTATCATTGGCGGCTCTTGCCGTTCTTTTTTACGATATCAATGAATTCATCAGGCTCTCTAAGGTGCTGTACCCTGGATACTGGTATGTGGATTTAATATCGAAAGCAATATGCTTAAAAATAGCGGCAGGAGAAGATTGGAAAGCACTATATGACTTAGGATTTGATGGCGCTAAAAATGTGGATATAGGCTTCAGAAGTATGGGATACACAACATTGGGGTCTGCT
>JAUQYS020000058.1:0-7431 GCA_030587585.2 Candidatus Njordarchaeota archaeon | reverse complement strand
ACCTAAATTCTCTTTTTATGTGGTCGTGGCGATGTTTTTTTGGTCCCCCTATATGACGCTTTCTATTTCTAGCCAACCCCCATTTGACACCAATACTACAGTACTACCCTCTAGAAGCGAGTATGTCTTAACAAGCTGGTTTTCTTATCCCAAAGCGCCACACATATATTACGAAAGACAGGTGACAAAAATCGAAACAAACACCACAATAAGCCTAACAAGACAAGACAAAACATGCCCAGAATGCAACGGCTACATGATATACCGCTACCTAAACAAAAGGACAATATGGACACTACAAGGCCCCATAACCATCAAAGAATACAGATACGCATGCAACAACCCACACTGCCCAAACTACCACAAAACAGTAAGACCAGAAAAACAACTAGCACCACTAAGAAGAAGATACGGGTACGACGTCATGGCATGGATAACCCAAAAAAGACTACAGGAAAAGAAGACATGGGAGTACATCGTGACTGCCCTTAGGAAGCGAGGACTACCAATGACAAGAAATAGGGCAATAGACATCATGAAATACTACCTAACACTAGCATCCAACATCATCGAAAAAGAAACTCTCAAGGAATTTCAGGGCAGGGAGATAGCGATATGCATCGATGGCGTGAATCCAGAGAATGGCCCGGCCACCCTATGGATAGTTCTTGAGGCATCGATGGGAAAACCACTCCACGCCGAACTCCTACCAAGCTACAGTAAAGACAGCCTAGTAGATCTGTTGCGCAGAGTCCGCACAAAGCTTGAGAGGGCTGGAATAAAAATAAGGGGAATAGTATCCGACAAAGAGGCCTATCTTGTCAATGCTATAAGGAAAGTCTTTCCAGAAGTCAAGCACCAGCTCTGCCAGCTCCACTTCATAAGAAACCTTGCTGATCCTGCCCAAAAGCAGGACAAGATCCTGGCGAGCGCACTGAAGAACAGCATATCCAGCATGGCTGAGTATAGAAAACTATATAAAAAAAGTCAATAACATCGTATTCCGCCACCTCCGCCGAATCATCCGCATAAGGGCCCCGATATCCATTTAAACCAGCTGGCATCATAATATATCGGCTCCTCCATAGTCTCGTATATCCATGGCCCAAACAGGCTCGAGTGGGCATGACTAGACTTCTTTCGAAAATTAGGAGGCTCCTAGACAAGCTTAAACCTCTCTTTGAAGATGTAGTATGGGCGTGGCGAGTGGTATTTAGGATTTGGCGAATACTGTGGGACAGCAAGGGGCCGTCAGAGGATGTAAAGAGAGCTATCTTAGACTTCCTTGCTGAGGTTTTCGGTCGGAAGTTCCTTCGGTCGTGTAATCCGAGGTACTATAGAGGCCATGATAGTGATTTCGCACTGCGTTTCGCTAGGCACGTTGTCAAGACGCTCAGGAATTGGTGGGATGGGCTCTTCTCTTGTTATGACGATCCATTAATCCCGAAGGACAATATAATTATTGAAAGATTCAATATGAACCTAAAGTGGTTCATTCGCCGTGTCTGTGGTCGACGTCAGGTTGGTCTCCAACTTGCTAGTTATGGCTGGTCTCTCGTTTTTATTGTTAACTGCTCGGACGGTCTCGATTTTTCTTCGCTTTGGCGTTGTTGTGATCATATTGAGGTCTGGCGTGTTTTTTGTCGTTTTAGGCGCGTTGTTCGGAGCTTTGATGTCTTCGCTGGGTATTCGGCTGTGGTGTCATATAAAAGTGTGTTATCAAAGATCATTGGTGAAAAATATGAGACTTTTTGATACAGATTGATTCTACCACCTCGTATTTCTACTTAGAAGTCATAAAAACGCCCTACAGAACTAATTTTGCGACTAGTCTTTATTTAGTCTTTGTTTGTTTTTGAGAGTCTCACTATTTCCTATTATTTTTTTGTCTGATTAGAAGTGTTGTCTCTGAGTGATGTTTTTTGGGTATTGTTCAATGAGGGGCGCTAAATATGGTGAAAATCAGAGGCATGAGTAATTACTTTTTGTTCATCTAGCTTTATTCATCAAAGGTTATTTTTCTAGGCTTAAAAGCATCTGATTAGATTACATAGATATAATATTCCTCATCGATTTTTCCAAAAAAATAACATAAATATAATCGAAGTTCTTTGAATTAGATTTTTCAGTTTTCGATCGATAAACCAACCAATACCGCCTCCCTCGCTGGGGTTTTTACCTAATAGATATGTTTGATAAACCACGCGTTAAGCTCAAAATAAGAGCAGGAGAAAAATGTGAAAAAGCAAGTAAGATTGAAGTTAGAAAAGCCAAAGAAAATATAAGAAAAATAATTCTAGATAGAAAACCTTCACTAATAATTGTAATTCTAAGGAGAGTATGCGAAGAATTAAGAGAGATGCTTGATTCTTTCGGAATTCAATATAAATGCCTAAGATTTCCCATGGGAAAGTACTATTATGAGTTCATTAATGAACTTAAAAGAATATTAGAAAAAAATGCAAATTCTCTAGAATCAGTAACTTTGTAGTGACCTTTGCACTTAGGTAGGCCTGTTTTGTTCTTTCTAACCTACGAGAATCAATCACCAAACGAAAAATAAGGCAATAATAGCAAAAATGATTACAGAAAACTCTAAGGATGCACTGATAATAAAAAAATACTCAAATATCTATATTATCCCAAGGTCTTCATATATAGATTTGGTGGTGGTTAGGTCTAATATAGATTGCGTCTTAATCGTATTGGGAATGGATCGCAGATAATTCTGAGTTTTATCACCAAATTAAAAATAACAAAACAACCTTACATAACAGCTAATGCCACAGGAATTAGAATTCGCGAAACATTGAAACCTCCTAAGCGTTCTCTGTATTTCTATGAGTAGTCTATCTAAGAAAACTTTTACCTCCGCTAATAGTTTTCCCTTTTTTTTCAGTTTCCCATATGTGGCCTCAATTATTTGGGGTGGGGTCTTGGTTTTTCTTTGTGTATTTCTATGATTATTAGTGTCCTTACTATCAGAATTACGCATAGAGTGGTTGCGGATATCCACATATTGATGTAGCTTATGACATAGAGGAACATTATGTCTAATATCGTCAAAAGAAAAATATCAATTATGTTGGATTTGAATGCACTGTCTAAATATCCGATATGCCCATATTTGAGGCTCGATGTTACAGACGCCACATAGTTGCTGGCAAGCATATGGTACGCCAACATGATATTTAGAGTTATCGTAAAGATGATATTGATGCACATGGGGAGAGAGTATTCATAAGTGTAGTATAGGGCCGCTGAGAAAATGAAGATGATTATGCTTATTCCTTCATTCAAGAATCCAAGCTCCCAAAGAAAAGCCCCATAGTATTTTTTGCGTTCGGTCTTATTTTCTGCTGTTCTTAGGAGCTTTAGTTTTTTGTAGGCTCTCCTCCCAAGAAATAAAACGACAAAACATAGCGATAAAATTAGCACAAGTAAAACAATAGTCATAATATCGCCCCTATCACTCATTTATGTTAGGTTCTCTCTAACCGTTGATAGTTAATGCTGAGGGGGGATCACTCTATATAAACAGTACTAAATTTATATTTAGGATATTGATCTTTTTATCTTTAAGAAATATTTTAAGTGCGGAAGGCGATAAAAATTGAGATACAAATCAATAAAAATATATTTTGCTATACTATTACTTATATCGATATATTTTCTCAATATAAGAGACTTGGATCTACCTGAACCCAAAAATATAAAGCATATTCATGTCGACTCTGAGCGTAGAATAGTCTGTTTCTCGACAAGTAGGAAATATTATGTTTTGGGACAAAAAACGAAGTTTAATCTATTATCTGAGAGAAGCATCTCTGGTTCACAACCGCCTTCTCTGGGAACATGGATAATTAATCAAACAACTGTAGTTATAAATGAGAGTTTACTGCTTAATGGAAGCATTGTTATTACGGAAAATGGTAGCTTAATAGTTCAAAATTCGGCATTGGTCTTTAATATGAGTTCGGATGGAGAATATAACATCACAGTCATGTCTAATGGGTCGCTATACATTAATGCCACAAACATTTCTTCTATGAATAATTATAGGTATGCTATTTTTGTGTACAGAAATACTAGTTTTGAGGTGCACGAATCGATAATAGAGGCTATAGGTTTTAATGATACATATCCAGGGATTGTAGTATACTGCGATGACGCAAAAATACAAAACACAAATATTAGTAGTGATTATATCGGTATTCTGGTGAATGGGTCAAGTAACATAACTATAGATAACTGCTATATAGACGCGGACGATACAAATATAAAAATAATAAACTGCACAAAGATATCGATTAATAATTCGCTTATCGACATATTGGGGACAGGGATAGACATACGCAATAGTACGCATATTGTAATTGCTAATACGAATGTAAGTGGTGGAGTATATTGTATGTATATTGAGGATTCCAAATACATCGTTCTTGATAATCTTAGCATAGACCAAAGATTTAAGGCCTCTACAGAAATATGGGGCATATTTATTAACAACTCACAATGTATAGAGATAGATTCAGTATACATATATATGGATGATTATTCAATAAACAAAGCAACTCACCATGGAATATATCTACTCGACTCTACAAACATAACAATAATAAATAGCTCATGGAATTGTTCTATATATCCAAGTGGTAGTGGTACTGGATGGCCCCCACATGTTCTAACATCTAGGATCTATCAGATATATCTAAACAATGCATCTATGGTGAAAATATCAAACGACAAATTTCGAATAAAGCTAAAAGAAAAACTTATTAGCTTAACTTTATATTACCTGCACGTTTACGGCATATACATCTATCGTACAAGGAATGTGATATTAGAAAAAAATATGTATCTATCAAATATGAGCCTAGTGGAAGAAATTCACGCATCTGGAATAACATCGGGCACAATAACGTATCATTGGTGGAACTACATAAAAGACTCGCTCAACATTAATATAACGGATAATAATTACTATACAAATCAACAAATAACAACAGGAACGTATATATTCAAAAGTACGAATGTATCTCTAGAGAACAATACCTATACAAGCGGCGACGTAGCGATATATATCAATTTATCGAACAACACTAGAGTTGAGAACTGTTCTATTGAAGATCACTCATTAGGCACAAAAATATATTCGTCATATAACATCTCGGTAAGGGTTTTTATTGCAAATAGCTATGAAGGAATTTATGCTACTAATACGAACTCATCGATTCTAGGAGGCGTAATATCCGCTTCTTATCGGAGTCTATATATGAAAAACACCATAAATATTACGTTAAATTGCCTTGAAATATACTCTGGCATGATCTATCTTGAAGGAGCAACAACATACAATACTACAAATGTAAATAAATCCAACTATATGGGCAAACAAATTAGGATCTACGGAGGACCCGATGAGATATATATTGCCCAAGAGACATATGGAGCTCTTCTGATAGGCTACACTCATGGGAGTATTATAGATATCGTATCCTGCTACTTACTAGTCTACGAGTGTGACAATCTAACAGCCGATAATATAACTATAGTTAATGAGTCTGTAATTGGTGTGTGGATAAAAAAATCAAATAATATTAGCATATCTGATTTGTCATTTATATACTGCACAAATGCGTCAAAGATAGAATCAAGCACATTCGTAGAAATAAGAAATATTTATTCTCTAAATAATGCATCCATACTAGTCCAAATATATAACTCGGATAATGTTACTCTGGCGTCAAGCTATGTAAACAATCTGGATTATTTTGCATATATTATTGAGTCTTCGGGGGTCACAATAGCAAACATAACTATAAATAATAGCCGATACGGTGTCTATGCGGATTCTTCATCTATAAAAATAACGGACAGCATATTTATTAGCTGCTGTTATGCAATAACTATACAAGATGTCTCCAACGCACTTATAGAAAACAATATATTCTTAGATTGCTTCACGGCTCTAAGAGCAAAATGTGGGCCAATTATAGAGGCCATTAATAATACTTTCGTATATTGCTCCGTCGCGATATCCTTAGATTCTGGCTTCGATATGAGCAGCATAGATAGAGAAAAAGTAGATGCAGATATTTACTATAATAATATAACACAATGCTCCATAGGAATAAAAATAACATCGATTTCTGGTAAAATAAACATATCAAACTCAATATTTATGTATAATGATATAGACATATATTACGAGAACATATATTATTACGCGATAGGAGGCGCAACACTTCGAATAACATACAACAAGTTTCTTTATAGCAATCAGTACGCAATAATTCTCGAATGTGGAGATGCCTCTATCTACGGTAATGCATTTTATTATGAAAACTCCAATGTTATCCTTGTTGAAGAAAACGCCACAGCAAAGCTTTATTATGATTATTATGGTAATTATTGGAGCGGATATTATGGTATAGATCTCAATAATGATTGCATCATAGACGAACCTTTCTACATTGCGGGTCTGATAGATCAATACCCTATTTCTATAGACCCATTAATATATTTCGATAATGGTCTCATCCTTAATATAGATAATAACACATACATGCATGCTGGGAGATATGTATATCTCCTAACAGATATCCCTAACGCTGCGGTGTTTTTCAGCATCAACAACAGCTATGTGTCAATAGTTTATGAGCCCCCATATAGATATTACATAAATGCTAGCTATCTGCAGGATGGAAAATACTTGTTAAATATAGCGATAAACAATACGGCGTACACATTTTTGATATACTTTATAATAGATCAAAGCAAGCCATCAGTAAGCATTAGTATCGGTAACTATACATGGCTGAACGCTACAGATACCATCGAGATAAGCTCCTTTGATAACTATGAACTAGACCACATAGATGTTTGGATAGATGGGCACATCTACATAGTATCTTATGAGAATACAATACTAATAAACATATCGGATCTAACCATAGAGGATGGATATCACAATCTAACGATCGTGGCTATGGACAAAGCACAAAATGCCATAATTACTAAGATCTTCTTCTATAGGGACACTGAGAAACCACAGATCTTCATCGAAACCCAATGCGTGGTGCTATCGGGTAGCATAGTTATTAATCTAAACATTTCCGATAATATGAATCTATCATACATGCTCATGCTTATAGATGGATACAAATATGCGAATTATTCTCTATACGGAAAACAAGCATACATGAATATTAGTGTAGATACATATTCACTTGATGACGGAAATCATACATTTACCATAGTTGTATGGGATCAAGCAAACAATTCTATATCCGCTATCATAATAAGGATTATTGATAATACTCCGCCAACAATAAGTAATGTTACTTATCCAGAAATAATATCGCTAGAAAGCGAATACTTAGTAGTTTGTTTTTATGCAGATGACAACATCGGACTGAAAGCAATCTA
>JAUQYS020000397.1:0-1899 GCA_030587585.2 Candidatus Njordarchaeota archaeon | reverse complement strand
TCCCTTTGACCTCCTGTTGTTATTTCACCATAGCCCTCTGGAGCCATAAGATCCGCTGAGTAGCATAACCTTTTATCTTTTTCGTAAGTTTTAACATAAAACGCTTTTATTTCAGTAGGATACATAGTAACAAAAAATGGTGTTGAAAACTCATTGCTCAAAATTTTTTCTTCGTCGGCACCCAAGTCGTCTCCCCATCTAATTTTAATTCCCTTGCGTTCTAAAATCTCTATTGCCTCAGTATAAGTTATCCTGGGAAAAGGTGTTTTCATATCCTCCAAAATTTCTATATCTCCCCGAAACTCTTTTATCCAATCACGATAAATATCATTTTCAAGAATTTTCCTAACGGCATACACCAAGGATTCCTCTTCTGCTTTTAATATATCATCAAACAGATACATCGCTGCTTCTGCCTCAAAATGCCAAAACTCCGCTAGATGCCGCCTTGTTCTAGATTTCTCCGCCCGGAAGCTCGGTGTTAGACTAAAAACTTTTCCTAATGAAAATATCATTACCTCAAGATATAGCTGAGCCGATTGAGATAAGTATCCTTCCTGATCAAAATAATCTAGGGAAAATAATGTTGCTCCACCCTCACATGCTGTAAATGATAATATGGGAGGATATACTTCGACCCAATCGTTCTTCTTGAACCATTCTCTAAGACCGTCCACAAAAAGCTCTCTAATAAGCCATATTCTCTGGAACCTAGGTGACCTAACTACTAGGTGCCTCATGTCCAAAAGAAAATCAGGTGAATGTGATTTTTTTGCAAGCGGATATGGCGATTCTGATAACGATGCTTCTATTAGCTCGATTGCATGCAGCTCTATGCCACCCGGAGCCCTTTCATTTTTTACCATTTCGCCATCAACACAAATAAAGCTTTCTTGTGTTATTTTTTTGAATTTGCTAAACTCTGATTCAGGTATCTTAGATGCATCGACAACAATCTGCAATATTTGTCCGAGAAATGATTTTTTGTTAATAGGCCTGAGATCTATGAATATCTTCTTCCCGAGCTTTCTTTTCTTATATACCCATCCGTAAACTCTAAGCATTATAACACCCCGCATATCGATAAAAATGTTAAAAAAACACTATTACGGCAGTATGTCCTATCAGAAATAATATTCAATACTTAATAAAATCTCAGAACCAGAAAAAAATAAAAAAGAATGAAAAACATTGTTGTTTTATAACAACGTTCAAGAGTCTACACGTGTCTTGGTAATAGTGTCTTTCTACCCTCGCTTTCGGCTCTCTTAATGGCCTTCTGTAGGAGCTCTCTAACGGCTTTATCGAACTCTACTACGAAGTCGCCGCTTACTCTGAAACCTTTGTCTTTGGCCATGGACTTTATTCTTGTCTTATAAATTGTTAGCTCTTCGGGAGCTGCAGCTTTTTTCTTCGCCATTTATATCACCTAATTCATTTTATACCCAATATTTTTTTTCTAATGTAAAATTAGATAATATTGCTTATATTTAAAGCTTTCGAATCGCAATACACGTTAATTAACATAAAACGTTACATTAAACAAAAACTAATACTTTTGAATTTCTGTGAGCAAAATATCACACAAAAAAATCGAGAATCGTAAAATAGTACGCATAACGTTAGCAGCTATATTGCTTATTTTTTGCATAATCTTAGTAGTAAGGTATTGAGTAATGGATTTTATACGCTATGTTATTATAGGATATCTTTTTATTATGATGATGATATACCAAAAGAAACCAAACAATTTTATGATCTTTGATCCCATGTAAAAAAAGGGTATATTCTCTTTAGGCAGAGATATCAAAATGTCGATTCTCAGTATTGCATCAACTTTTCTGAGGATCAATAGTGCCATATGGACTATTTTTCTTTGGATACATTTAATATTTTTGC
>JAUQYS020000029.1:0-4605 GCA_030587585.2 Candidatus Njordarchaeota archaeon | reverse complement strand
TTCCCACTTAGAGGCACAATAAAAGCAAAATTCCTTCCAAAAAGATCTTTCGCAATATCCATTGTTGTCTTTATTATCATATCTATGAACTTTCCTCCGCCATAAAAGTCAGAATCTGAAATATCTGTGGGCAAGATCAGAAGAAAGAACTTTCCTAGCAAAGCTCATTAACATTTTCTGATGGGATCAAATTAAGAACACTTTTTCTGTAGTCCTCATGAGATTTGACTAATGATAAAAAATAGTTAATAATTTTCTCATTCTTCATGACTTTCCGCTTTTTTGGCATATTCTTCCTCTAAACGCTTTATTTCTGCCAGAATCGCCTCGTCATGCTTGAGTCTTAAACCGAAGAATATTGTTGCGAAGAAGAAGAATATACCTGGAATACCTAGTCCTATTAGTCCAGCGAATGGAGCTAGATCTGTATTAGCCAGCATCATGTGTCCTATGAAGTATCCTAGTCCGCCGATAGCCGTTCCCGTAACTTCTCCCATGCTCGTAACAAATTGAAAGCCACTAGATACTATTCCTCTTTCACCACTAATAGCTGTGTCTCCAAGTCTACCAAGAAATGATGGTCCTATAGCTGCTAAGCAGAAAATTCCCGGAGCTATTATGAAATAAAATCTAACATCCGTATAAGATATACCTAGTTCGGTCGTTGCGAATGCAGCGAGAAACGTTATGAATACAAGTCCCAATACTCCTATCGTCGCGGTTTTCTTTCTACCGATCTTGTCAGCAACTAGTCCCCAAAATGGTGATGTACCTCCTATAACGAGAGTTATTACGGCAGTTATAAAGCCTGTCCCTTCCGGATTTACACCGAAGTCTCGTAGTATCAGATATGGACCCAGATTAAATGCCAGACCCCATAGACATGAAAGCATGAACCATGTCAATCCAATATCCCTTCTCAGTTTGCCGAACATTATTTTTGCTCCCGCTCCTATGTGCTCGAATAGTTTTGTCCAGAGATGCTCTACTTTTCCTTTTCTTTCTGGTGCTATGTGAGGAAGACCAAAATAGAACATTATTCCAGCCAACAAGAAGATAGCTATGAGTATAACAAAGCCAAAAAGTGCTTTCGGAGGATCACCAGGATTCCCACCCGCGAAGAATGTATATATTATTCCAGCGGCTGCTAGTCCTGATATTCTTCCATACATTAGGATCATATCATACAGTCCCATAAATCTCGCACGTTCTTTGTAGTCAGTATATCTCGATATAATCGCTATTGTTGGTGTAACCTTAAGGGATGATGCTATCCCATGTATTGCATGTCCAACCATAAGTACTATAAGGAATATCAATTCTAATCTGACAAATGGGTATGCTAGGATATATATCGTCATTGCTAGTGACGCAACAACTGATGATGATAACAATACTATCCTGGCATCAAGTATATCTGTCGCATAGCCCGTAACTCCAGCAAATAGGCCTTCTATAAAGGAAAACGCAATAGCAAAAATTACCATAGCAAAAACTCCATATTGCATTTTTTCTAGTATTGTTATTGCTAACAACGCGGATAGACCAAAAGCGAATCTAAAGACGAATGTTCCTAGATACAACACCAAAAATACTCTATTCCTATGAGCCAACTCCTCCATAGGTTATCACCACTTTAACAAAGACCAAAAGATATAAAAGCTAAAAGACTGTAGGTGGAGCCTCAAGCTCGATTTTTACTTTATAACCCGTTCTTCCCCTCCAAAACTCTACACTTATTTCGTCTCCTATTCTCCTTCTCCTTATAGCACTCGATAGATCATCTGCTGTTTTTATTTCATCAGAATCAATCTTTAGTATTATGTCTCCTGGCCGAAGCCCCGCTCTATAAGCCGGGGAATACGGAACTACCTTCATTATTAATGCCCCATGCGTCACTGGTAATCCATAATACGCAGATAATGGCTTATTTACAGTCGCCGCGTATACCCCTAGCCAAGGAAGAATAACTTTTCCGTATTCTATTATGTCCTTATATATCCTCATCGCTGTGTTTATAGGAATAGCAAACCCTATTCCTTGAGCAAACGGGATTATTGCTGTGTTTACTGCTATGACTTTGCCATCCACCGAAGCAAGCGGCCCTCCAGAGTTACCAGGATTTATCGCCGCGTCTGTTTGTATGACGTTCTCTAACGTAACATTTGGAGCCCGTATTGTTCTATTTAGTGCTGATATAACACCTATTGTGACCGAGGGTTCTCCTATGAGTCCCAATGGATAACCCACGGCTACTACTATCTGACCTACGCTTAGCTTGTCTGAGTCACCAATATCTACTTTCTTAAACCCATCTCCCTCCATATCCAGCACCGCTACATCGAACCGTGGGTCTCCACCCAGCACCCGTGTTTCTCTTATTTCACCATCAGGCGTTATTACCTTAAGTATTTCTCCACCCGCTATAACATGGTAGTTAGTTATTACGTGTCCTTCTGAGTTTACTATAAAACCCGATCCTACGCCTCTTATTGGTACGGGCTCTAATAGAAAATCGTATGCTATCCTTGTTGTTACTACTGTTACTACGCTTTCTTTTAGTTTTTTCACTGCATTTACTATATATTCTTGCAATGACATTGAAAACACCACAACGCAAATTCATGTATCGAAAAATGTTATAAAATAGGATATTTTATACAGTAGGGATCTGATATAAGCACAAAAGATGTGATCTGATCTATTTTCCTATGCTTTATATTTCGTAGGGAGACTATATATAATATGGTGTATACGGTCGGCCCTACTTGTCAGATGAACTAGATAAACTAGAGTCGATCTTAGAGAAAAAAATAAAGGACGAACCCTATGGAGGGATATTGAAAATACCCAAGTTCTCTATATTCGAAAAAATATCGACCTCTCTTCGCTGGTTATATTTTCAGTTTGAGAACATGGTTAAAAGCCCAAGAAATATTCATAGGCTTCATGGTACTATTTTTGGTTTGTCTCTAGTATTATCGCTTATCGTTTTGATAAATTATCCGCTAATCGGCATAATTCTGATTATTTTCTCAATAATATCACAGATTATTATATTTCCCGAATCTGTAATACTTTTCATTTCTTTTGCTGTTGATGTTATGGTTGGCTTACTTAAACGCGGATCTCTTGCTTCTATTTGTACTCCGAAAGAAATAGAAAACAAAAAACGTTCTGTTGAGTATGTTATGCTGTCTGTATCCCCTCTCCTCATAACGATATTTTTCCCACCATTTTTGTACATAATCGCAATAAGAGTGATCTCATCTATCTTTACGGCTATTTCCACCATAGCTTATTATTATTTATCTTCAGCACTAGATTGCTGGAACTCTCCACTGAGAGAAATTTCTGAAAGCGATCTTTTTTCAACACATTTTTGGGTCTCAATATTTTTCTTCGTTAGCTCCACAATAATTCTGTATTCGTTGGTGCCTTGTGGCTTTTCTCAGATTTTTAGCTGGTCCATTGTTTTGTTATCATATGCATTTATAAGCACAATATTAGCGATTCCAAGTTTCCAGGCCGCAATATACATAACAACATATTGGCGTGGCTCCGAGACCAGAAAAATGTTTGAAGAAATCGAGAAACAGATCAGGTGGTTCTAAGTGAAAGAAAAAATTTTCCTTGTAGAGAACGCTAGGAGAGGCTGGATCATGAATATTATTAATATTTATGGCCTTATATTTCTTTTACCATATTATGTCCTAGATATAATTTCTCCCTTCTATGTTTTTCTATATTCAATCATATTCGTGATAGCTATGCCGCACATAGCTTCAAAAGTATCTCTACATCTGACAAGAGAATTTAGAAAAAAGCTGATATCCAATCTATCTCAACGCAACCTCCTTATAGTATCCTACCTGGGGCTCTATGGCGAGGTTATACCACAAGTTTCCCAATTATTTGTGCCAATCATGATATCCCTGTCGCTTGTTATCAACTTCTTCGTTATGAATCCTTTTCTTAAGCTGTTTTTAACGTTTATTTTATTTTTTGGATTAGTTTATTTTTTTACATATCGAAATATAAAAGTCGTTAAGACAAGACTAAATGATATCCTAGCTTATATAAGGTCGCAATAAATGGACAAAACTCATATTTTTTGGATACTAGCGAGCAAGGGGGGCGCAGGAAAAACTCTCCTTTCGATGTATCTGCATAAATCTTTCTTTTTTACACGATCTTTTCCCGCTAAGGATACTCTAATATTGGATCTGAATACACAAAACCGAGACCTTTATAATATACTAAGAAAATCATCAAAGACATCATCAGAGATAATACCTATAGATACGCCTTTTGGTAAGGTTATGATGTCCATTTTTAAGCTACGGGAGCCAAATCTTTATGTCGGGACACCAAAGGAAACAATTTTGTTGCCTCAATATTTTGTTATTCCTTTGCAGATGCTTAAAATTATTGATTCTTCAAACATTATCATTGATACTAATCTTAATCTTGCATCTGTTTCTGGTTTAGACAGTAATGGCATCAAAAAGATAAAATCATTCTTCGCGGGGGAGGATATTTATAACAAGATATATCCCCTGATATTCTTCATCTGGACTACTGGTAGCATCACCCGCCAATCTT
>JAUQYS020000007.1:0-2003 GCA_030587585.2 Candidatus Njordarchaeota archaeon | reverse complement strand
TTGCTATTGTCTACAACAGCTACATCAGTCAATAATGCGAAATTTGCCGAAATAATCGCCGCTTAGAGAAATATGCCGCAAAAAAAAGCATTATTTCTCATTCAAAGAAATTTGAAATATATGAGAGAGCATTTTACATAAAGATACTCTAATAAATTATTCTTTCCCTAGTTTATGCTATCTTGGAAATATACAAGTTATGCTTATTTTGAATTATTTTGACAAAAAGCTCTGTACCAATTGGTATTTCCGATGGGATCCTTACTACAGTTATGCTTCTATTTCTACCCGCAGCTATTACTTCATTTTTGAGCCAGCCCAAAGCGACAACCTTAACGATGGCTTTTTCCCCCACATTATACTTCAACGGAAGCATCTTTCTTTTGTGAAGACCAAAATCCCTACTCAGGGACAATATTAGTTTAGTCTTGTATTTGGTTTCCCAAGCCGCTAATTTTTTGTAGAATTCTTTCCATGTCATGGGTTTTATGTTTTTTGGTTTTCTTCCTCTCTTATGGGGGATATATTTCTGTATCCCCAACGCGGGCCATTTTTTGCCTGCCCCTATTTTTAGGGCAAATTCTATTATTTTCGGTATCTCAGCATCATTTATCGACGGTACCCACACTGGGGCGATAAGCAAGTCCATTTTCGTGCTATTTACAATATATTCAGCCAAACCAGTAATTTTTTCAATATCATATTCAGGTGTTCCTGAAAGATACTTTGCTAATTCTGGATCTAAGGCATCTATCGACAAGTTTATCCTATCAAGCCCGGCATCACTAAGATCCCCCAGTATCTTCTCCGTTAAAAGAACCCCATGCGTCTGCATAGAAACTACTTCGACACCCTTAGTACTTTTTAGCTCCTGTACTAAGTCCACGATTTTAGGGTACGTCAAAGGATCACCAACAGTATCTATATGTACCTCTATAGCGTATTCTCCCTTATATCTTACAATTTCTCTGAAAACTTCAATCATGTATTCTAATTCCACCAAATATTCGGTTTGTCTCCTCTTAGATCGCGGACCAGCATCAGTCGAACAAAATATACAACTAAGAGGACATAGAGACGTAGGTCTTACTTGGATAGTGTTTGTTCCCCGGTCAATAAGCCCAAAAGCAATGCAGCCTACGAGAGGTATATTATCTTCCCTCCTTATCCATAATACCTTTCGCCTCGAAGCATATTTTTCTAAGGACATAGATCACTCATCACGAAAAATTCTTTATTCTTTGAATGTGCTTATATGTATCCACTTTCTTTTTTTGGGTGGCGACAAGTTTGGGGGGAGTATTGATTTTCTCATCGAGTATCCCTGAAGAATATATCCTATTCCTGCTACTGTTGTTAGTATCGATCCGGGGAGGGTCCTATAGAACTCTGTTGAGAATATAAAAAAGTGATGCGATGTGCTGAAAAATAATATCAGCAATGCCCCAATACCTCCCCACTTGCCATGTCTTATCTCAAAAAAATAGTACATTGAGATAAATGGATAGAAAAACAGGAAGATTTTGATGATAGTAAGAGCGACACCAAGCATAAAGATGTCAAATAAGAATGGCAAAAGAAAAATTCCCATAAGAAAATAGCCTATTCCTAGTCCGATAGATAGTCCTGCTGCTATCATGCCGGCTGTTGTCGAAAACCGAACGCCGCCGGCATAGTATGATAAACTACAGAAAATGAGGGCGCATCCAATAACGACCAAAGCAACAATATATATGAAGTACATTAAGTAAGAAAGGGAAAAGAATGAAAACTTTAATATTGCGGAAATCGCGACCAGAATAAATGATACGCCAATTACATATAGTGCATATGAGCCTCGAATCATCTGTTTTTTCCAATCTATCATGCTACCTCTCAGCGATTTTTTCATTCTATCCTCCACCAAGCTAATTTTTACTCTATAAGCTTTTTAATTACCTCTATGATTTCTTTGAGGTCTTCTGCTAATACGACAATCATCGGTTCTTTTCCAAAGTCTCCCT
>JAUQYS020000401.1:0-2057 GCA_030587585.2 Candidatus Njordarchaeota archaeon | reverse complement strand
TCCAAATGACAATGAACATCTATCATCCATAAAACACCAAACTCAGCATTATAGCCAAGCCATTATAAAAATTAAATATAAAATAAAAACCTATTTATTTTCTTCCTTTTCTTGTTTTTTCTCTTCTTTTTCTTCTGTTTTTTGTGTTTCTTGCTTTGTTTCTTCTTCAAGTTTTTTAAGCTCTTCTTCAAGCTCCTTCTCAATCTCCTCTATAGGCTTAGGAGGAGGAGTAGTGGCAAGAGTATAACCAATCCAAGCAAGAATACCCAAAACGCCAGCAACAGCAACAAAACCAGTCAACTTCAAAACAAACATAGAAAGCCAAGCTTCAGCAAGAAACACAAGCCACGCATAAACCAATATACCTACAACAGAGCCAACCGCAAGCAATCCACCAATCATCTGATCCTTACTCACATAGACACCTTTCAATGTTTTCTAAAATAATAAGAAAAACAAGCAAATAAATATTATTTCAACTCAAAGAAATAAAAATATAAAATAAAGAAAAAGTAAATTTTCCAAAAACAAACCATTCGCTATATCGTATTTTTACATAAATTTTTAACGGCAAAAGAAATTTTATCCTCCTTGTACGTAAGCAGGCTAAAATATTTTATTTTCAAGCAAAAATAAATTATATATGAAGATACTTGTTGTTGGTGGAACGGGACATATCGGCAGCTATCTCGTTCCAAAACTTGTGCTTGCAGGCCATGACGTCACAGTAATCGCAAGACATAAACATTTCTACTATACTTATCCCTTCTTCAGATGGGAGGATAGAGTTGAATGGATACTAATCGATAGACGTAAAGCCGAAAAAGATGGATCTTGGAAAAAGCTGATGGAATCCATCAACGTAGATATTGTAATCGACCTAATATGCTACACTCTAGAACAAAACTGCATAATGGTCGAGGCCCTCAAGGGAAGAATACGTCAATTCATCCATTGTGGCTCAATATGGGCTTACGGACCAAGTAGAAGAGTACCCTACAAAGAAAGTTATCCCAGACGCCCAATAGGTAGATATGGTATAAACAAGGCAAAGATAGAGGAAGACCTCATAAAAGAATATCAGACCAACGGTTTTCCAGCAACCATTATTCATCCAGGACATATATCAGGTCGCAGATGGCTCCCAATAGATCCACAGGCCACAAGGAATGGAGTAGGCATATATGAAAAACTTGCAAAAGGCGAAATCGTATATTTACCTGACACAGGCTTATCTACACTACACCATGTACATGCATCAGATCTAGCCCAACTCTTTATCCAAGCCATCGAACACAGGAATCAAGCCATAGGTGAAGCATTTAGCGGAGTCGCACCATACGCAATGACTCTCCTAGGTATAACTGAGTATGTAGCCTCACTATTCGGTAAAGAGCCAAACATTAAGTTCGTACCACTTACTCAAATGGAATCAATTCTTGGTCCAGAAGCATATGCTATTACAAAAGACCACGTTATACATTCTCCTAATTGTAGCATTGAGAAAGCAAAAAGATTACTGGGATACGAACCAAGGTACACTATAGAGGACATCTATAGAGAAAGTATTGAATATCTACTCGAGACAGAAATATTAAAGGTATAAAACTAATATAGGATTTTTATTTATACTGTATTCTTAAATTTTTGTATACATTTCATAAATTAGTGATCATTTATATTGAATAATATTAACACCTACAAAAATTAATGTATAACTGGTATTGTGAGGATTAAATAGCAAATGATTAAAATTCTTTTATATCAAAAATAAAAGAATCAATATTATTTCTTTCTTATTTTTTTATAAACAAAGAATGAAGCTATAGGAATAACTAATAAAGCTATTAACGCAAACTCAGGTACAGGAGCAGTATCTTGAGCTGTCCAATCTTCGTTTCTCTGGAAATAGGTATGTGCTTGTATCCAGATATGGTCTGCGAGGTTTGTAATAAACGATTTAGGAACAACAATAGTAATAGTATAACCTCCTCCTGGATAGGAAACATAATTTAATCTTTTTATTGATACGAATGCTGTATTTTGATATTGATCTA
>JAUQYS020000342.1:0-1513 GCA_030587585.2 Candidatus Njordarchaeota archaeon | reverse complement strand
GTTTGGTGAGACCAAGCTTAGTTAGAAAAGCCAGGCATATCCTAAAACGCTATACAAACAAGATTTCAAAAGAACATTTATAAAGAGAAAAACTATAGAAATATAGGTCTAGAGTCAACGCATACCCCTAGGACCAAGCCTATATTTATCTCTGCTTGGTAAGATTACTATCCTCACATCGCTCAGACTCAGATTCTTCTCTTCTAGAAATTCAGCTATCTGATCGAGATCTGTAGATTCATATGCGATTTTTCCATCAATCACAATTCTATAGAGTCTTACACTTTCTTTTTTTCTCTGTAGCCATGCTATCAGAGCTTCTTCGACAATCCTAGATATACTGCCTCTTTTGCCTCCAAATCTCCTAAATGCCTCCTCTCTTAGCAGTCTCTCAACATAATCGCTTAGCTTTACCGTCAGAACACCCATTAGTCTCACCCATGTAATATGAAATAATAATTATTTATTATATAATAACATACTTAGAGCGCTGATCTAAGCAAAAATATTCTGAAATTTGGTTTGTTGCTATATTAAATAGGAATTACTTCTTAGCGATCACGATTATATGGTTTGCTATTGGTGCGAAATCTTCAATCTTGCTAATCATGGTTTCGAGTTTTAGGGCAAGTTTTCTTAGTTTATGATCCTTGAAGATTTTCTTTCTAAGTTCATAATCCTTTATGAAGGAGCATAACCCGAAGCCAATAATTTTTTCCACGGATAGTCCTGCGTGTCTGCATAGTTGTTTGAGTTGTGAGGGAGTATAGGCCCAGCAATAAATTTCGTCCTCGTCGATATACTTGCCCTCCTTGATCGTATTTATCACCGATTTCAAATCCCCAAGATTCAGGAAGCACCATAGCACAAAAAGTAGGCTATCAACACTAAAAATAACATAGTGGTCTCTCTTAACGATTCTATGGAATTCCTTCAAAACTTTCTCAAGATTATCACAATACTCGATATTAATCGCGACAACAAGATCAAAATATTCGTCATCAAACTTCAGATCATGGATATCCCCCAAAATAAATCTAATCTTATTTGCAACTCCTTCCTCCACAGCCTTCTTCCTCGCGACAGAGAGCATCTTCTCAGAAATATCTACAAGAACAACGTCAAGACCAAGCTTTGCGATAGGTATTGCTAATCTCCCAGTACCTCCTGCAACATCCAGAACTATTCCTTTCTCGGGGAGATACATCTTTATATATTTCCACTCAAGATCATCAATAACATACCAGCTAAGTTCGTCGTAGGAAAAAAGCGGGTAAATCTCACGTCTGTCATATTTCTCGGCGATAGAATTAAAGTAGTCAGCAACCTTTTTTCTATAATCATTCATAGAAAGCACCTAATGATTGATCAATTCGATAGTGATGGCTCTACTAAAAAATGAAAAGATAAATAAAACGAGTTTATCGCAGAAAGTCGCAATAAGCTTTATGTTGGACTAAAAACATAGATTACTTATATCTACAGCGCATAATGGATACATCCTATATTCTAA
>JAUQYS020000327.1:0-2524 GCA_030587585.2 Candidatus Njordarchaeota archaeon | reverse complement strand
GTTCCAACTTTTTGTGGAAAATCGACATTAGTATGGAAAAATATTTGTGGCCTGTTATTTCTATTGCGACAATGCTCTTAAATTATTGGATATTCCAATATATGAAATCAAATTTGGATGTTCTATTTTTAGGAAAACCATATGCAAAGCAACCATATACTTTTATCGATGCTGATAGATATATTGCTCCTT
Organism: Candidatus Njordarchaeota archaeon; assembly: GCA_030587585.2. Taxonomy (GTDB): domain Archaea; phylum Asgardarchaeota; class Njordarchaeia; order Njordarchaeales; family Panguiarchaeaceae; genus Panguiarchaeum. Next base: position 2,332 of record JAUQYS020000327.1, on the reverse strand, counting down.
CCTATCGGTTCCAATTCAGATAACATATCACATGGCCTTTTTCTTATTTAAATTATCATATTTTACTAATGTGCAAAAATGGTGATTCTTATGAGTGACATTAATGTTGTTGTTCCACCATTTGAGATCCAAAAAAATATTAGGTTACCCGCTAAGAAAACATCTCTAATAGTAGTCGATATGCAAAACGATTTTGTGAATCCGAAAGGTGCGCTGTATGTTAGTGGTTCAGAAAAAGTTATCCCAACAATAAAGAATCTTATAGAGCGGGCACGAAAAAAAGAGGTAATGATTATTTTTACCCAAGATAGCCATATGAGTGACGACGTTGAGTTCACTATTTGGCCAAAACATGCTGTTGAGGGCACGTGGGGATGGCGTATAGTCGATGATCTAGAACCCCAAAAAAATGATATTGTGATAAGAAAATTGAGATATGATGCTTTCTTTGGAACCTCTTTAGACCACATCTTAAGACTTCGCAAAATAGAGTATCTTGTAATCTGTGGTGTTGTTGCAAATATTTGTGTCCTTCATACAGCTGGATCGGCTGCTTTAAATGGATATAAAATCGTTTTTCCCACCGATGCGACAGTTGCACTTAATGAATTTGACTATTATGTGGCGATCAGACAGATATCATTTTTATATAGAGGGACAATAACAAAAACTGCTGAAATTATATTCGAAGGCTAAAAACTCCACGGCTCGAGCCAACCTATCTCCTCAAAGTTCAGATTTACTTTTATTCTTCCAAAAGCGATAATCTTAATTTCTTTTTGTTCTGCGCGGGTATATATAGTAAACATCTTTGTGAACGGATCAAACTTTTTTATTATTCCAAGAGCAAGAGTGTTAAAGTTCTCGTCCAATAATCCGACAATTATATTTTCAAAAAAATCTGGCTCTATGACCTTAACACTAATACCAAGACTTTTTGATAAAGATTCTATTTTTTCTTCCGATATTTGCTTACTAGTTACTATTATCACATAATCATGTGTTCTTTCTATATACTCTGGCGAAAAACCCAAAATATTGACAACACTTAGTAATTCTTCCGCTGTAAGGGGAACACCTGTACCAAAATATGAGAATAAAAACGCCACTTCATCCACAGCTAATCTAATTTCCTTCGCATTCCTAAACTCACGTTCATAATATAGTGATCGCAACTTTCGACGCTCATCTCTCGATCTCGATCTTAGCCTTGGAGCCGCAGGTATAACAACAAATTTTCTATCAGTTTTTTCGAGAATATTGTAAATATAGCTTAGTTCTCCTGGTTCTTTTTCAAGAATAACAACAAAATCGGGATCTACAGCTATTAGCTTTATTTCTTTAAGCTCTCTCCCTCCACCATTATGAACCCATCCTGTCGTGTTAATTATTATGATATCTGGATCTTTTTTTAGTGCTTCGTCTATCATTCTTATAACGCCAACAATGGATCTCTCCAACATTCCAGCTGGGGACGTCGAACCAACGAACCAAGCTGTAGTATAGTTTAAATTGGACATATGTGTGATTGGTTTTTCAACAAATGCTAAACCTATTGTCGTAGGAGGATTCATCTCACTCTGCCCCGTATCCGCCCCGATTACTGCTACTTTTTTGTTTTCTGAGACAATCTTATTAGCAACGTAGCAAATAAAACCTGATTTTCCAGCATCTACATTTGCGCAGACAAAAATCTTTGAGCCTTTTGGTAATTCTCTGATTATCTCCACGGCTTTTTTCCATTCTTCTGGTATTAATTTTATTTTCGATTCGGCGACATATCCTTCTTCACCAAAATCTATTTCTATGTCGGATTCTTGCGTAGCTACTAATGGTGCTGATGTCAGGCGTTCTATATATACGTTATCGTTGGTCTTAAATTCGGCGCCAAATATCTCTACGCTTCCGCTAAGTACTCTTAAGTGTAGGTCTCCCACAAGAAGTAGATGCTTTCCTTTCTTAATTTTTAACCTCAATCCCTCCACCATACGCGCTTTCTTGAAAATCTATCTAAAAAGTCATAAAAATCAGAAATATTAGACTACTTCGTATTCATAAATTCCTTGCGTAGCATTCTGTTAATTTTATTTCTAAGATTCTTTTTTCTATCCAGAGTATCAACTATGTCTCGTTTTATTTTATCATCTAAATGATCAATTTTTATCTCATAAAATCTTTTATTCTCACGTTCCTGAATTATACGGATCAATGCATGTTTTATTGCTTCCCTAGCTGAGCCATTAACATCTGAACCTATCTTTTCTAGCTCATTAATATCATCCCAGAACATTTCAACTAGCTTATTGCATATTATTGCTTCTGCCTCCATTAT
>JAUQYS020000301.1:0-5149 GCA_030587585.2 Candidatus Njordarchaeota archaeon | reverse complement strand
TTGCTTGCTATTTTCGAGTTTAATGCTGGAGGAGCTCTAGATAACGCAAAGAAACTAGTGGAAATTAGTGGCAAAAAAGGAACGGATCTTCATGCGGCCACAGTTATAGGCGATACTTTTGGGGATCCATTAAAAGATACGGCTGGTCCATCGCTGCACATTTTGATAAAGTTATCGAATATTCTAAGCATCACAATGATACCGTTGTTCTTATTCGTGGAAGACTTATCATTAGTTATGCGCTTTGGCATCGCTGGAGCCGTTGTTTTAATATGGATAATAATAAGCTTGATTGTCAAGTATATTAGGAAGAAGCTATAGTCTTTTTCTTTTTTATTGTATCGTCATTCGTTGGTTATTAAGCATTCTACATTTTCTTTTTTGCAAATGACTTTCTGGTTTTATCGAGAGCTATTAGATTTGCGTCTTTTTTCTTTGGTAGTATGATATTGGAGAATGATAGATTGTTATATCATGTTTTATTGATGTTTCATATGCCATCTTCAATGATTTTATCTTATTATGCAGGCTAGAATCCTTTTTTATATACTCAAGATACCTTAAGTCGCAAATCTATTTGGGTGTTTTTTGGTGTGGTTTTATGTTATTACGGGAATATTTGCTTTTCGTAATAATTCTCTAAAGGCATTAATACCCATTTTCGCCATTTTGCATGCTCTTCTAATGTCACCCGTTTTTATATAATATATAAGCGCATTCTTTATTAGTGGTTTCTGCCTATCTATGAATTCCCAGTTAGCCATTTTTGATCGTATTTTGGCATCCTCCTCCTCAATTAGCTCCCATTTTTTCCTAATTTCTTCCAGAGACATTTGTTATAACCCTTCTGATCAAATCTTCAATGTCTTCATTTCTAAAAATATGTCCAGTATCTCTATTAAAGATTTCTAATTCTGTGAGAATATCTTCTCTTGTCGTTACGCTGATTATGTGTTTAAGCATGGCTTCACGTAGGATGTCTGTGGATTTATAAATCTTCACAGAATGATATTCTGGCAATATTTCTTTCGCCATTTAGTGCTCCGCGATTTTCGGTTAATACGGTGTACCCATAAATTTTTCCCGCTGCGAGACAGATTGATTCTGGAAGTTCAATTTTTCTGGCCCATGGTATTTGAGCGATGGTCTCTATTATTTTTTGTGCTTTCTGGATCACATTAGGTATTGGAGTGAAAAGAATGAAAGTTCCTTTCGCAAAATTTTCTGTAATCCACGTAAGTATAGATTCGTTCCTAACTTCATCTAGGACTTACTCAGATATAAATACAGAAGTAAAGATCTTGAGTAGAATATCTCTTTTGCGATAGCTTGCCCAATCTATTAGTAGGCATGTGTCAGCTATAGCGAGCACTCGTCATAACCTCAGGAGACTATTGGTATGTTAGCTTTTTTACGTAATTCGTTAAATTCGTCGATAGTCATATTGGCTATCCTAGATGCTACATAAAGATCTCCTGTTTCTATAAAATATTCAAGCGCAAGTCTTACTCGGGGTTGCTGGCATTTTATGAATTTCCAATCGGCGAATTTTTTTTATTTCTCGTGCTTCTTCATCACTCTTAAGTAGACGTATAACAGTCTTAGGAACATTGTTGCCATCGATCATTTTTATCCACAATACCAAATATACTTTAAAGATTTTAAAAACTTCAAATGCCTCAAGAGTCGCTGAGAAATCGATTTTGTTCTGGAGGTGACAATGGGATAGTAATGTTATTTCTTTTTTGTTTATGTATTGAAGGAAGAATAGCAAGATTTAAAACTATATTATGAAATAAAAATATGGGAGATTATTGAGAATTGTAGAATTGATTAATCATATTGTGGAATAGGAGTATTAAGAGGACTGTGGGCTCCTCATAATTTGTGCATAGATAGAGCTTATAGGGGTGATGCTGATGACGCTGTTTTTTAATAAGTATGCGGATTTGAACATAGTTTGTGCTCTGATAGAAAACATAAAAGTGGAAAAATCGGTCCCACCAAGATACTACGAGATAAAAAACAATATACCCAAAAAATTTTCTCTACAAACAATAGTTAACAACGAGATCATAAGAGCGTACAGAGATTTCTTCTGGAAAATAGGAATTGACCCGACGAAAGAAAGACCCTCAAGCGAAGCATTAATAAGGAGAATACTTAGAGGAAAAGACATATACAGAATAAACAATGTTGTTGACTCCATGAATATAGTATCAGCATATACGGGGATCGTGATGAGTGCTTTTGACGCAGATAAGATATTGCTCCCTATAACTCTTAAAGCTGCAAGCGGCGGCGAAGAATTAAGGATTATTGGTGGAAAAATAATGGCTGTGCCAGAAAACTTTCCAATACTCGTAGACGCTAATGGTAGGGTATTTTCGGCCACGATATATAGAGATGGCGAAGAAACAAAGGTCACAGAAAAAACAACAAGAATAATACTAATAGCATATGCCCCAAAAACTATTCCAAAATCATACCTAATACAATCACACAAGATGGCTATAGACATAGTCTGCGAGTCCGCTCATGGACACCTAAAAGAAAGACAAATATAGTGACGAAAATGCTATCAGAAGTATACACCACAGAGATAAAACCAAGAGAACCATATAGCCTAAAATACACTGGCATGTGTTATGCGACGCCATGGGATTATGACGGAAAAAGAACATACATACCGATGATTATAGAAAACAATAAAGTATGTTCAGTACTAGAAGAAAAAGAACAAAAAATACATCTTAGAATATACTCAGAAAAACCAGACGACGATATAATCGAGAAATCTATATTATCAACAAAGCATGTATTGGCTCTGGAAGAAGATCTAAGCGAATATTATAGTATTATTCGTAACGATCCATTATTGCATATAGTCTATGATAAGCTATATGGGATTCATATGCGTGCAGTCAGCAGTCTATGGGAAGCAGCTGTTATAGGAATATGTCAACAAAATGCAAGCTTTAGACAAGGCTGGAGAATGGTACTAAATATAAGAAAAATAATGGGAAAAGTAATACACATAAAAGAACATAATGTAGTATTATATGCATTTCCATCGCCACAAAAAGTACTTAGAGCTCACAATAAGCTTGATTTGGCGAGGGTGGGTTACAGAAAAAGCATAATTTTGGAGACTGCTAAACGTTTCTCCAGGGGAGAATTAGATGATCTAGAGAATATAAGAGGTGTAGGCCAATATACAGCACGGATAGCTAGGATAATAGGAAAAAGGAAGTATGATGAGTTTCCAGTCGACAGATGGTTCGCTAGGCTTATTCCTTTCGTTTATGGGGGTAAGGAGGAATCTTGGAGCGTAAAACAAGTAGAATTGTTCGCTAAGAAGAAATGGGGAAAATGGTGTGGATTATTGGCGATAATGATAACGATTATTACTGCGGCCGAAACATACTCAAGGACAGTGAGGAACATAAAGGTAGGAATTCTTGATCCTTTTCCTGATAGGCCTGCCCCTATGACACTTTGGAAATATAATACTTAGGCATTGTATTTTTTGGTCTCCCAGATTTTCTCATTTTCTACCCAGATTTCTGCATTTTTTGCTAGTAGCTGGTAAAAGGTTTTTTCTTTTTGGTTGATTATCCAAAAATGTATGAGGAGATTTGTTCTTGTTATTATAGGGCTTATAGGTTCCCTTATTTTTTTCCTAGTTGTTTGATTAAGTCCTATATGAAACTCAGCAATATAGCTATTTTTCAGAATCTGAGCCCAAAATAGATCTTCATTAGAGATCTCTATAATATGTGGATGCAAAGAATTTTTTGGGGTTTCTATATGCAAGGTTGCCTCTAAATCACTATAGCCATACTCTATCCATTCTTCCGAATGAAGCTTCAGGCCAATTATTGGTTCTCCAAGAAGATTTATAGTTCCCCTAATATGGCCTCCCGCCTTAATGATCTCCTCAAGATTTACTCTTACTTCACCTAGAGGGATGTAAAATGGCGCTCCATGGAATAATCCGTCCTCGATTCTAAAAAGATAGTTTTTTTGTGGATAATAGTCACTTGGGCTAAATGTTATTTCAATTTGTGAGGGATGCTCCGAATCTTTGTTCCATATTATTTTTATGGTTTTTTGTTTTTCTATGGCGGATAGAAATGATGATGTTATTTTTTCGGAGCTCTCATGCATTTTTTTGATATCATCAATAAGAAACGTGATCTCGTCTTCAATTCTAGGCAATATGATTACTTGTTTTTTTATGTCGCCAAGAAGGCGCAGAAATCTGTCGACGACGTAGGCTACGGATGGTGGTGTGAGCAGTATGATTAAGTCGTAATCTGATTTTGAGGATATGTTGCCTATAATATTGAATAAAGTAGCTAGTTCATTAATTCTTTTTGCTTTATCTAAGACTGCCTTTGGGCCAAATATTAGAGATTCCCCGTAGCTGTTTCCCATATCCAATGTTATTTTATAGAGAATGTTTTTTGGTATAATTATTGGAATAGTTGTGCTTCGGATATTGAGATTGTCCGATATACCCTTGGTCAGATTATAAATTCTATGGTCGGAGCCAAATCCGATCAGAGCAACAGAAGAAACTGTTCTCTTATGGATTATTGAATTATACTCTATTATTTTTTTTAGTAGTTCGGATAAGGATTTGATTATTGAGCTATCCATTTTACTAATCATTTTCAGACAAAGAAATGGGTTCGCACTGATATTATGCAATAAGGTATGCGTGTTTAGACCTAGCGAATTCAGGAAATCTAGACCTTTAAGAGTTATCTTGAGGTTTTTATCAACTAAATTAAGCTTCTGAAGTTTGGATATTATCTTTTTTACGCCCTTTGTTGTAACACCCAAAACAGCCGCTAAAAATTGTATCTCTTTAGCGTATGATGATCTATGGATATAACTAAGAATCTGCAGGGCACCGTCTCTTAGTTCGAAATCAATATCATAATTAATGTTCTCTAGGATATCTCTAAGAACAAAGAAGAAATTTTTCTTGATTATATTAATCTGCACGATTCGGTTAGATATGTATACAATATTGAGAATTCCGAGAGCCTCAAGACTTCTCAGATTACGAATAAGCCGCTTATGAAAAAACTTTCTCGAGCGCATATCAAGGTTTCTAAAGTTAAAATCTACAGTGCAG
>JAUQYS020000280.1:0-1658 GCA_030587585.2 Candidatus Njordarchaeota archaeon | reverse complement strand
CCTATAGACAGCCATATCCAAAAATTCTGATGCTATCTCAAAAGATTTTTCAGCAATGAAATCAAGGTGCTCTATAGCTACACTATCATATTTCCCACAATCCACAAGATTTGAAGCAACTTCATACATAGTCATTGCTAAGCTATAAGCATCAACATATGCTGTATATTTCGATATAACACTATCATGAATACCATCAAAGTAGTATCCCATACGCTCTAATGGTTTTGAATGAAGCATATTCCAGAAATCATTAAACACCAATGGGTAGTCATACTTTAGTCTGTATAAGCTCAAGTAGACATCAAGCATTAATTGGTCAATTACGTTAGATTTTTCTTTAAGAGTCGACGCGTCGATGACAAACATATCGGTATATTTTGAGTACTGCGAGCCAGCAATTTCATCAAGTGTTTGAAAGTAAAGATCCGTGATTTCCTCGGCGAATTGCAATGAGTTAATATTAATATTTTCGTATAAAACATTAAGATATTCTTCTATCCACCTGATATTCGAATACATAATCTCGCTCGACACGTCAATATATTTTGCATTATCAAATAGACGCCTAGCTACCTCCCACATTCCCATAAGACAGGCATCTAGGACTATTATATCAAAATGAAAATCTGAAAGCGCTCTGTCAAATTGCGCGATATCCATAATATCTAACACGTCTATGGTCTCGGATGGCTTATAGTCGACGCCTATACCCAAAAAACCAGCGCCATGACTTATTGGAACAAATACTGTATGCTTAGCCGTTATTTTTTCTTCCTCAAATATCCACATCAAAAACTTATTTAATAGCTTAGGACTAGCAGTATTAATTTCACTCGGGATACTCTCATTATAAAATATTGTTACCAATTTTTCTTCATTTTTGCACCAAATTTTTATGCCCCAAAGCGCAAGTCTACCATCAATTATTTGAATAGCATTTGAGTCAAATAGTAATATTATGGTGACATTTTTGTCTTTATGTTCGCCCCATGCTACATCTATACTATTAATAATAGACGATATATCAGTATCTAGATTATTGTCCATCGCTAAGTAGTAAATTATTAACCATTCGCTTTTCTTGGCTCTTGACGAGATTTTTACTATGTCTGAGAAATTAATATTGATGCCCTCATCAGGAAAATCTCCAGCATTGTTTGTCATTATTGTAGCACTAGCTAGAATACTTGGGTCTGCGTCGTGAATGTTGCTTCTACAATAGCTCATCAATGTTTTCATAGATGTACCCATTGTTTTTATATCCCCCTCTTTATTATATTCTATACTGATGTGAGAGAGAGACGAAGCTGCAGAGGATAGCTACCATAAAAATGAAAACGACAGTAGATTGCCCCCTCATGCTTTACCACCATACGTTTCTAGTTAAGAGTTCCTAAAAAAGCTTTAAAAAGTAATACCCGTAATATATGGTACCTTATTAAGCAAAACTTCTGCCAAGCAATTTTTGGACGCTTTTAAGCAAGTCTGGACGAAAACTAAACAGAACTAAACATTTGATTTCGATATTTAGATCAAAATGATACGCATTTCATTTTCCCATCTTTGTGAATCCAAGTATATGCCAGAAAACCACATGCTATCTCATAATATTTTTAGCAATTCCAATAAAAAACACATTAATTTCGATCTACGGA
>JAUQYS020000272.1:0-1846 GCA_030587585.2 Candidatus Njordarchaeota archaeon | reverse complement strand
TAGATTCCTCATCAAAAGTAAGAAATAAAATAAAAGAAGAGAAAGTATCTAAGTAAAGTCTTTTTTGGTGAAAATCAGCACTCAAGATCGTCGTCATCTTTTATCGGAAGGCCGACTTTCATCATTCCATGAAAAAATATACAAAATAAACAATAATTAAAATTACATAGATATATTACTCGCATACTTTGTGTTAAGGTTGCCTTTATGTTGCTGGGCATATGGAAAAAAAAATTTGGAGCTGAAATAAGAGACATTGATGTTGTTGACATAAATAATGATGGCTCAGATGAAATATTATTAGCATCATGGGGCGCCAAGATATACGCGATAAGTGGAACGGGGGAAACCCTATGGGCATCTCATCGACAGGAATATCCATGTGAAAATGTTAAAGTTCTATTTGATGGCCTAGGCAGACCTTCTATTATTGTTGCAACATTCCACAGAAAAATAATGGGCTTTAATTTAGATGGTAACAAGGTTTGGTCCAATTTTTTGGACTCATGGATAATGAAAATGTTTCCAGTAAACGGGTCGGATGGCTATGGAGCTGTACTGACTCTTGATCTAAGAGGAGACATATCATACGTATCCCACTCAGGCGAGATCTTATGGAATAAAAAAGAAATATCGAATAGATGGCCAACATCAATGATCTTTGACTCTGAATCTGAAAGTATTTATAGCGTGCGTGGAAAAATATTAACTGTCTTGACCCTAGAAGGAGAAGAAATTAAAAGAACTAAGCTTGAATCAGAAGGCCTTTCTTTGGGAATATGGCATGGTAGTAGTTTCTCAGAAAAGAGCCTAATTGTTGGAACTAGGGACAGTGTTAAAATACTGGGGATAAATGACTTAAAAACAATACAGACAATAAAATTAAAGAACCAAGCAGACTACAGAATTATTAGCACCGATGATATAAATAGTGATTCCAAGGACGAGTTGATAGTTGGGTCATGGATAGGAGATAAGGTATCCATTTTTGAGTACAATGACGAGAAGCAAAAATTTTATTTTTTGAAATCGATCAGAACGCCAGGGAATCCTATATCGATCGAATGTGCGGATATTAACGGCGATATGTTTAACGAAAGTATAATAACAGTGGATTCTGGTGTGATATTGATAGCATATAAAACAAGATTGGAAAACATAGAAGCTGAAGGATCCATTCATGGAGTAAGATTTGGTAATCTGCTTGGATATGGAAAACGCGATGTAATTTTAAGAATAACGAAGGAACAATTAGCATGTTTTGCTGATATACCTAGAATCTATACGAAAATGGAGAAGTCGTTCTCCAAAGGTACGATATACGCCTTAATTCCAGCTGGGTCGCGGATTGAGGCCGACCCATTGATTCAAATAGATAAGAAAAAAAGAGAGTACTCTCGGCGCACTCATAACAAGATGTCGGTTATGTATTATAAGATCCCTTTTGAGGCAAAATATTTGGGTAGAATTGCTAAGGTTAAAGTGGTAAAAGGTAAGAACAAATTATTAGAATCTAAGATTTTTGTGCCTAGAACAAAAGTTTTAGATCCGTTCACAAAAGTATTAGCAATAGCCAGAGAAGACAAAATTGTTATACCTAATATAAAAACAACATCTAAGAGAAAAATTAATGTGTTGTCCAAAAACATTGAAATTATCGGAGTTAAAAGAGTTCAGGGCACATTAGAACTAAGTGTTGCTAACAAAAATGATAGAATAGTATTGGCGAATGTGGAAATAGAATATTCGCGATCAGCGAGCCTTAAACCTCAACGTTATGAGTTTTATGTATATCCGATAGAAACACTAAACATAGATGTCAGATACAAGAACATAATGAGAACCG
>JAUQYS020000267.1:0-2041 GCA_030587585.2 Candidatus Njordarchaeota archaeon | reverse complement strand
TTAGAATGCCTCAGAAGAATCCTGATGTGTATTCTAAAGCGGAAAAAAAGAATTACGCAGATAATTTAGGCGACGCAATCAATATAGGCTTTTTCTATATTATGATAAAACAAATTGATTATTTAAAAAAGGTAGTTTTTCGATAATGTTATACATTTTTTAATTTTATATCTTTGGTGATAATCCATGCGGGTGTATCGAGTTAGGGAGCGATATGATGTCATAAAGATATTCGATCCATATTCGATGATGACGATCTTGGCATTGCATGATGCTGGTGGGGAAGCAAATGTTGGTGATATAAACCGATATAGTTTCAAATATGGATCGCCACAGCCTAGAACTACATCAAGAAAACTTGCAGACCTTAAAAAATATGGAATAGTTGAGGAGAATATCATTGAACGTGGAGGGTTTATAACAGAGAAGATATATAGACTTACGGAATTGGGACAAAGATTAGCAACGATATTAAGCGAACTTATTGGTGCGAAGTAATGCGATTTTATTCCAAAAAGGCAATTATACAAATAGTCAAGAGTGGTATTGTTGCAACGCTATGTGATTTCTCTTTTTCTTTTTATCAGAAGGTATTCGTAAAAATTAACGGAATACCTTTTAAATTGCGTGGGCGAGTTGTAGGAGTTATAAAAAATCCTAAAATAAAACATTTGTTGCAATATCTTGATATATCTGGTTTTTCTTCGGTAGGTGAATGGATAAACGAAACTAAAAGAATTCATCAAAGAATACCACGATTTCTCGTGATTTTTGTATTAACTGATTCAAGAAAAAAACTATTAAAGAACTATATTAAAGTAGATGCGTGACAATCTGTTAAAACGATTTACCGTAAAAAATGCTTTTTTACAGTAAGTCATACTGTAAAAAAGCGGATAACATTATTCGCTTTAATTTGCATTATCTTGAAATGAATGGTGAAGAAAATGAGTATGGTGGCATATTCAAAAGAGAAGTTAGCGGAAATTGAGAGTCTTTTTGATAAAGTAATTAAGTATCCGTCAATTGACTATCCAGAAAAGTCTGCGAAATACATTAATTTTCCAGCGGATGTTTTCTTTCAATCTAAATACGATGGAAGCAACGTTACAGTATGGGTTTATGACGGCGAGATCATTGTTTCGTCGAGAAGAAAAGCAATAGCGGACATAACATTATTTCAAGGAACATTAACAACATTAGGCGAATATACCGATCTTAATAAACTAAAAGAATTCCTTGCAGAAGATAATATTGTTCTATATTGCGAACTGTTTGGGCGAAAAAATACACCAGCGGGATACCATAAAGATTATCCGAAGCCTCTAGACATTGTTGTTTTTGATATAGGTCGCATGGAAGACGGCATGTTTGTTGATCCCGATACTGCTATTTTGTTATCGCATGAGATTGGGCTTAATTTCGTTGATACAAAAAAACACAGAGTAAATAATTTCGAGGAACTGATAAACTATGCGACAAGATACTCAAAATATGAAGGATGCGTAATAAAGATCTATACTGAAAAATATCGCAAGGGGGCATTGATGATGAAATGGAAACCACAAGAACTAGCAACGAAAAGCGATGAATTACCATTTTCTGAAGTTTGTGGGGTCATAGCGAAGGCAATTCAAGATCAAATAATAACTCCAGATATGAAAGATAAACAAATATTCAGAATACTAAGACAGCTTATCAATGATGAAGCAAGAAAACACAGATTAAAACCACCATCTACAAAAAATCTGATATATCGGGCATATAGTATAGTAAGATCCAGAATCTTAAATCCAGCGACAATAGAAAAAATAGTTAAATCTCAACATTAAACAATGGTGAGCTTGTGGGTAATGAGGATTTTTCGAGGACAATCAATTATTTATCGGAAAAATATGGCGATACCCTTAGAGATCTAATAACCAGAATACAGAGAAAAAATGGAAAGAGAGTTGCTTTTTATAGATCTGAAAATAGGTTGATGTGTAGAATTGATGGAGAAAATTATTCCATCGAATTAGACAAAGAACTCATTGATCAG
>JAUQYS020000249.1:0-3515 GCA_030587585.2 Candidatus Njordarchaeota archaeon | reverse complement strand
TTCTCTCTAATTAAGTCTCTTAAAACTAATGTCAGCTGATCCTCTTGTCTTTCGCCAGAAGCTGGAATTGCAGGTGGCCGTATAGTTAAGGGTGGAACAGGAAATACAGTAAGAATAGTCCACTCTGGCCTACTTCTCTCAGGATGAAAACCCATTAAGATTAAATCTTTTCTTCGCTCTTCCGATTCCTCATTTTGGAGATGTTCATATTGACTATATATCGATGCTAAAATTCCACGAATTTCTTCAGGTTCGTATTTTCTCTCATAATAATATCTTAGTTTCCCACCTTTTGTACGCTTTATTATCTTAGCGTTCTGAGCCTCATATTTTTTGGCATCCTCTTCGGTGATTTCAATAAGCCTAATAAACGTCATTGACTGACTATCAAATCTAAATGGAGCTTGCTTTTTATAACCGCAATAAGGACACTGCTTAACTAATGCAGCTTTATCTAGTATTTTTTTTGCTAATTCCACCCGCGGAAAATCAAATTCCGCCATATACTTTCTCATCCTCTTCCAATATTTATTTCTTTCTTCCTTAGGCAACATAAGCCTACCGCATTTTTCACAAACAGCATTCAAAACTTTTTGTATCCACTTAACAAACGCTAAATGATAAACTGGGACCGCCAATTCAATATACCCAAAATGGCCCACACATCCAAAGGGTCCTTGCCTTCTCTTAAGACCACAAGTACCACATTGCTCGTTAGTCGCCGAGCCTAAGCGCGGGTCTAAGGGGCCGCCCTTCATTGGAGCCCCGTCAGAAGAATACAGCTCAGCCGAATTTATCGCCACTACACTCATACTAATAATTTCTTCAGGCGACATTATCCCGAAAATTATTTCTGAGAGCTTTTTAGGTATCAAGAAAAGTCACCAGCATCATAGTCAATGATTTACAATATTGTTATAACTCGATATAAAAATTAAACAAATAATTTTTTTAGTAAAAAATGGTGTTCCCGATGCCCAAACGAAAAGCAGTAAAACTTCCAAGAATAAAAACATCGTATGGCATTACCTCAGGTACGCGTCTAGAAATCGCAGATAACAGTGGCGCACGTATAGGCCATGTGATCTCAGTACTAGGCTACAAAGGCAGAAAAAGAAGATACCCGAAGGCTGGTGTTGGAGATGTCGTAGTAGTTGTGGTTAAAGAAGGCACTCCAGACACAAAACACCAGATATTTAGAGCTGTTATCGTTCGACAAAGAAAACCATACAGAAGAAAAGATGGCTCTTGGATATCTTTTGAAGACAACGCAGCTGTTATAATAGACGAGGAAGGCAATCCGAAAGGATCCCTGGTAAAGGGGCCAGTAGCCAAAGAAGCAGCTAAGAGATTTCCAAATGTAGCCAAAATAGCAACACAAATAATATAGCCCAATGATCAATCGTAATACTAATTATTGAGCTTTATTTTTAATATAGTTCTCTTTTAAATGAATAGATAATGAAAAATAAATTTGGTGAATTTTTTGCCACAAAAAACACAAAGAAGAACTAGACAGAGTACAAAAAAAGATAAAGATTCAAAGCCCGATTTTCTTAAGATGCTAATGTCACTAGAGGGTGTCGGAAAAGCAACCGCTAGTAAGTTGATTGATAGTGGCTATACAACATTAGAACTAATAGCTGTTACTCCACCAAAGATAATAGAAGAAGAAGCTCATATTTCATCAACTCTAGCAGCAAAGATAGTTGAAGCCGCTCGACAAAAAATAGGATTAGGACTATTGACAGCGAAAGATCTTCTAGCGATGAGAAAGAATGTAAAAAAATTAACAACTGGATCCAAATCCCTTGATGATCTTCTAGGAGGTGGCGTGGAGACACAAGCAATAACAGAGTTTTATGGAGAATACCGAGTAGGAAAAACTCAAATAGCTTTTACACTCGCAATAACAGTTCAGCTTTCCGAAGAGAAGGGAGGATTAAATGGCCGTTGCTTATTTATAGATACTGAAGGCACATTTCGTCCAGAGCGACTTATTCCAATAGCTCAAAGGTTTGAACTCGACCCAGATGACGCATTGGATAACATAATGGTAGCTAGGGTTTTTTCAACAGAACAGCAGATACGGGCGATTAGGAACGCTCGGAAAATAATTAAGGAAAAAAACATAAAACTCATAGTAGAGGACAGCTTAACAGCATTATTCCGCTCAGAATATATCGGGATTGACCAACTAGCTGTAAGACAACAAAGATTAAATGTTCATCTTCATGACTTAGCAAGATTAGCATGGGCCTTTAATATTGCTGTTATAGTAACAAATCAGGTAGTAGCAAACCCAGCAACATTCATAGGACCTCAGATATCCGCCATTGGCGGACATATCGTAGCTCATCATGTCACCCACAGAATACACCTCAGAAAGGCAAAGGGCGACAAACGAATAGCCAAAGTTGAAGATTCTCCATACTTACCTGAGGGGGAAAGCGTGTTCAGAATAGCATATGACGGTATTCGTGATATAGAGGAGGAATAATTCTCTAATATTTTCATATTACTCTATCAAGAAGAAGCAAAATAATCAAAAAAACAAAAAATATAATTTATTGCGATCCACTAAGTATTGCTTCTAGTTCATCCTCACTCAAGATTGGTTTCCAGTCGCCTTTGAACTGAGGAAGCGATTTAGAAACTTCATCTATCAGTAAAAGCAACGCCCTCTTTGTACTAACCTCAGAGATCCATGCTGTTTCTTCGCCAAATACTAGAGAAACATTAATCCACTTATCTGGTTCTTTCTCGTACAGAGCATAAATATAATCTGTTGTCTTGATAACTACTCCAGTTTTAACAAGAGCTTCTCTTATATGCTTTACAGCCTCATCTTTCGATATTTCCTTCTCACTCACTTAGATCACCTATTCTTTCCAACCAGTCACCTTTCTAAACCAATCACCAAATTCCCCTAATGTACCAGTATATTTAATTATTATTTTTTCACCCTCTACAGCCTCCGCAATCCAATTCTTACCTTTTATTATCCACTTATTATCCTCCTTGTTAATTTCTTCGCTTTCTGCCTTGAGAGACTTAAAAATTTCCTCACTCCACTCGATTTCTTTAACATTTTCTATTACATCTTCTAGACCGTGCTCCGGAGGGGGTATATCTTCAATTACAGTATGCTTTTTATAATGCTCGATAGTCATCGTATTCCAGTCAATATCTATTTTACCATCCTTGATTCTATACATGAATCTTATCCGTACTACATCCATTTTATCTATGCCTTTCTCTCTGAATACATTGAACAAATGCTGATTAATCAATGCCGAAATACGGACAGCTTCTTTAGGATCGATTCCAAGCGATCTCGTCTGCGCCAGTAAGGTTCTACGAATTTTATTAGCATAACCAGCAGCAAGCACAAGACCACTAGAAAACTGCTTCATACTGGCCGTGGACATATCTACCACCAAGGTCAATCACGCAACACTATATATAGCTGATCTCAATATTTTTTTATAAAAGAAAATAAATAAATCTAACAA
>JAUQYS020000193.1:0-7785 GCA_030587585.2 Candidatus Njordarchaeota archaeon | reverse complement strand
TACTCTTTATGTTTCGGTCATAGAGCGGGCTTAAAGCAATAACTTCATGCCCTAACTCTTCTCTAAAACGGTCTAATATGTCTATCACACCTTTATGTAGGCTTAGTCTTATTCTGCTGTACGCGGATATATTCATACTATTATCTATCTCGCCCAAACCCAAAACATTAAACAAGACATATTTGATTGCTTGTTTTCCAAATGTTTCGATATTATCAAAGAAGTCCTCCGCAAAGGTTATATTTGGTACCCAATCTATCTCGCCATTCTCGATAAGATCCTCAGCAATAGAGCGTACTATGTCGCCCACTACTTTTTTGCACCCCAAAAAAAGAATATTCTTATGCTTAGATAATATCTCTCTAATCTCCTCTCTTACAGATGAATCTATCCTAAACAAACCATACAATGTTAATCTATCATTTAGCTCCGATTCATTAATCACATCCATAGCGACACTTAAAATATATCCTAGCCCAACTACTCCCAGTTTCCCATGACCTATCCTTATGCCGTGAGTTATAGGTCTATCAACAATATTGGATTCCATCGATTTGAAATCTATTTCTTTGCCGACAATCTCCATATCTATTATCTCAGGCTCTATCACAACTATACTTACTTTTTTGTTCCCATCGACAAACAATTCAACACCTGACGAAGCTACACTATTTATGTCCATAGGAACATGTATAGGCAAATCGTATTTCAGCACATAATCGATAATGCCATAAAATATCGACTTACTTGTCGCGAGAAAAATCACCATACCTCGTTTTATGTTCTCATTTCGCTGTGAAATGTGAACTATTTTTTTCATTAGCTCAAAAAGAGAGCAAATATCTGCACTTTTGGGAGATACCAAAAATATAAATTTTCCTGGCGACTCCATAATCCTAAATAAAATTTCATCGATAGTCTCTATATATACTCTTCTTACTTTTTCTATAGCTATATCCGACGCTACTTTAAGTGATATCGGATCAATATGGACATACATCTCATTAACATCATACCTAGATATTATTTTCTCAATAACCGAAGAAATCGATATTCTTCCAACGCCCACAACATACACCGATAAGTATTTTTCGAGTCCACTTTTCTAGGACTAATTTATCAATTATTTAGCTTTTATTTATGTTAATACTTCTGCCGAATTTTTCTTGACCAATACAGTATGTTCAAACTGAGCGACCCAACGCCCATTTATCTCCACCAAAGTTGGATATACCCGCACAAGGCCCTTGTAAGACCTTTCTATTAGGATCTTATGCAACGCATTCCCAAATTTTATGTCGGTACTTGTTTTTTTTATCCACCTTAATCCAAATGGTAGGTTTCTAAATAATGAATATATCCTTTCCAAAATTTTGTCCCCGCCTGGATCAGGCACAGAATATATATGAATTCTCGAAAAATCGGGGCTCGTTATACTATCCTCTCCCGAGAAGACAAGAAAAGGTTCTATCGCTATAATAGATCCTTCCTTCAGCTTAGGCGTCATTTTTTTGGGAATATTAGGTATTGTTATCCCAGCATGAAGATTCCAGGATTTTATTAGATGCCCGCCCAAATCCCTAAGCACACCAAATCCAAACTCATGAGCCTTTTTCCATATTATTTCACCAATTTTACCCACCCGAATACCCGCCTTTACATTTTGTATAGCTTCATCTAAGACCTCCTTTGTTGCGCTGATAAATCTGGATGTTCTCTTAGAGACACCGATCCCTACTGTTACAGCAGTATCAGCGATAGCACCATCAGGCATAAGAACACCTATGTCAATCTTTACGATCGCTTTGCTTGGGATTTTCTTAGTATCATTAGGAGGCGATGTATAATGTGCAGCTACATCATTTACACCGACATTCGTAGGAAATGCAGGCCTAGCGCCCATTCTACGTATATTTTCCTCCACAAACTCACATATGTCTATAATTTTAAGCCCTGCTTTTACCCTATTAGCTATTCTCTTTAGGATCGATCTGGCGATTTCCCCAGCTTTATACCAGCTTTCTAAAGACATTCACAATTCATCTAAAACTATCATCTCTCTGATTTTATCAGCTTTTAATCCCGATTCTATCCCACTGGCGATTATACCCAAATTCTTGTATTCAAACTCAAACAGTCTCAAGATACCAAAAACATACGCAAAGCTTATTGGAGCTCGGGGGAGAACTGTAAATATTTTTCTAAGTATTAATCTCTGAGCATGCACCCGGGCTTTAACATCATCTCCAACCAGATAATACTCTACTATGGATTTATAGTCTTCTGGTACTATTTTTAAAATAGTCTTGGATTCTATCTTATAAGCTTCTCTCAAAGCTTTGGTAGATATTCTGTATCTGAACGGTATAAACATTTTATTAATTAGTTCTGGAGAATATCCGTAAAGAATTGGTCCGAGGGCTATCGAAATATTTAGTATATCAATATCTGTACCAATCATATCGAATATTACATCTTTATCTTCTCCCGACAATTTCTCTATGTTTTTTATAAGGTTCATATAGTTGCTTGACAATAATCCTAATTCAATAATAAACAAAGATCTGTATCTTTTCCACAGTTCTACGTATAAATTTTCTATATTCAGAGGCTCCCTCAATAAAATATCGATACATTCATCTACTGTCTCAGCTGAAAGAAGCTTCGCATAATCCACTTTCGAGAATGGTAATTCGTAATAATCTCTATCTTTATGTTTCTTGTTAGCTATTTTTTCGGCTAGTATTTCTAGTACTCTCTCTATGTCGAGCTTTAATAGATATGAATCCACAACATCCCGCTCTTTTTTACCAAGCATTCTAGAAAACATACTGACCCTCTTGGTAAAAACTCTCTTAAAAACTTCCAATATCTTCGGGAGATTGACATCACTAAGTTTCGCTATCTCTTCCCCATATGCTGTCATATGTAGATAACCTAGCATCTCCTCCAATGTTCCAGCACCAGCGATTTCACGCTTAATGTAATCAATCGGTATAAGATAAGTTCTATAGACGTGAGCTTTCGTTGCTGCGTATGATATATCAACATCATACATTTCCTACACACCCTCCATCTGCGAAAGCAACACTCTCAGAGATGATAGTTCAGATATGAAAAACTCTGATAACATCGAAAGAATGTATGATATTTTTTCTTTTATGTTGGGAATAAGAATTTTATCGAGCGTATTAACAATCCTATTCGTAATTTCGAGCTCTCTTAGAAGTATTTCTAGCCTCAAGAAAATCCCCACGAGCTTGAGCATGTCGGGAAGATTCTTTTCCATCTCTCTCGCCAATGCCC
Organism: Candidatus Njordarchaeota archaeon; assembly: GCA_030587585.2. Taxonomy (GTDB): domain Archaea; phylum Asgardarchaeota; class Njordarchaeia; order Njordarchaeales; family Panguiarchaeaceae; genus Panguiarchaeum. The sequence continues at coordinate 4,479 of JAUQYS020000193.1, read as the reverse complement.
GCACGCCCTCTGGATAATTATCCTTTATTTTTGGAGTCTTCCCTATAGTCAAAACTGGTATTATTATCCCCCTCTCTGATACATACTGAACATTCAGCACGAGCTTTTCTCTTTGCGCTAGGGCGTACCTTCTAACACTATCGCCATATATCAAATGTACCGAAACTATATACTCAAGAAGATCAACAAGCTTTCTTTTAAGAAATACAATGACTTCTTTCATCTCTTCCATAGTCTTATTTATCGCGCTCTGAAGAGAATCTCTCTTCTTTTCTAATATCTTCTTAGAAAAATTTACTAGGCTCAATTTTTTTCTTAGCTCCATCAAGAATATTTTTGTGGGCAAAACATACTCAGAGCTCATAGCCTTCTCCTATCTAGACCTAAACAAAATTCTGGCTAATATAATGGGCCATATAGTGGCGGCCAAAAAAATTAGTAACACCAAAAAGTAGGGCTGCGCCTTGAGATTATAATACAACACGAGATAGACTACTATTATCTGCATCAATAATAGTAAAAAAAAGTAGATAATTGCATACCTAATGTTTCTTTCCCTTGTCTTATCAGTGCTTTCATGATATGACAAAAAGGACCCCAATCCTATATTCTAAACGGAACGAGCGGTCTGCTCCCGCCCACATACCACTTCGTCGAAAATTCATAAAACACCAATCTAAGCGCCTGAAGAGACACTACTAGTAGCTCTAACGTTAAAACAAGAGCATTCATGGCCCACAGCATCACATTAGATAGACTAGCACCACCAAATGTTTCTACTACTAATGCAAAGGCAGCATGACCTATCAGAAATCCAGCTAGCCTAGTAAAAGACAATGTATTCGCTATCATCGAAAGAGGAAGCTCTATCAATGCTGGTATCTTCTCGCCCAAATTGCCTTCTACGAAGCCACCAACCATAAGCAGAACTATCCCAAATATGAGGACATAAAGAGGCCATGTGTCTTGTATATTCGCAAAATTAGAGACAACAGCCATTCTTTTTTCTTCAAATATCAGGGGAGATGTCTTAAATCCAAATATTTCAATTGACGGCAACAGAGTTATCCCTATGAAATAGAATCCTAAGCAGACAATACCAATGTACATCAAAATACCCGGTATCCCCCACTCTCCTAGCAATGCTTCGGTTATATGTCCATGCTTTATGTTTCGGTACATAAATAGTATACAAGCTATGAGTATCTCTACTATGCCCACAACGATCGCATATTTCAATACCCATGTAATGCTACTTCTTACATGCAACCAATGTTCAACAAGCCCAGGTAGCAATGGTGGGTAGACTTCTATAAGAAAGACTTCACCATACAACAAACCAAACAATGCCGCAGATATACCAGCTGTTATGAACAGATTACCAAGCTTTTTACCAGGAAAACCAAAGACTTCCTTTTTCTTTGTAAATATGAGACCCATTACAACTATCGCTATTCCTTGTCCAATATCTGGAAACATAAAACCAAACATAAAAGCCCACAGAAAACCAACTAACCACCACGGAAAAATATCTTCTGGCGACGGGTATCCCATCTGAGTAAACAAAGATTGCCACGATGGGACTATTTTGGGTCTCTTAACAATAACTGGTGCCTCTTCCCCCTTTCTCAGCTTTTCTTTTAAGACCAAAACCTTTTCGCCTATCACTTCGGCCAAACTTCTTTTAAGGTCATCAAGTTTATCTTCTGGTACCCAACATTTCAAAATAGCAGTAAACTCACCTTTAAGTGTTATTGATTCCGCTTTTAATATTTTGCTGGTAATTTCTATCTTTCTATAAAGGCGAGCAAGTCTTTTTGCTACATCCGACTTCTTTTTTTCAAATTCCTCATTCAATACTTGTTTTTCTTCTCGAAGATCTTTGATAGCCTTCTCAATTGCCATACTTATATCGTCATCTATATCTAGCTTAGGAGATTCAACTTCTTCGATATTAAATTTGGACAAAAACCCCATCACTAGGTTTAAAAATTCCCGCTCCATAGGCGCCAGTAGAAACGCATATTTATGTTTCGAAATCTTTGCCTTAGAGTATTTAATTCCAAGCGTTTTTAATAAATCTTCAACATCACCAACAAACAAAGCATCAACGAGTATTGTTTTTCCTCCCTTGCGATAAAAATCTGCTGCCTCATTAGAGCTCTTCACAAGTTTATTTAATATCTCAAGCTTTTCTAATTTTGGGTCTATCTCACTAATCCTATCAATTTTCCTGAGCTCATATTCAATTAAATTATATTCATTCGCTAGTTCCGAATAATCATATTTTCTTACTTCCACTTCTTTTTTAACATCAACATACTCTGATAAATCGAAGCTATACTCTTCTGCAAGTTTTTCTACCTTATCCAACAATACGATAATGTGCCTTGTCTCTGCTGGAACAACTCTATGAAACCCTAGAAATTCTTCTTCTCTTAATTCTATCAATTCGACGAATCCAAAGCGACCTAGTACACCTATTACTGCTTCTTCATATTCTTTGGGATATGCCAATGTAACTTTCGATACCCTCATATTTAGTATCACCATGCTTTCATAGACACAAACCAATACTATATGTTAAACGCATTTAAAATAAGTTTGGCTATATAGAAGGGGGATACATATGAAAAAAAGCCACATGATCTTGCTAGGTTTAATAGCGCTTGGGGTCTTCGCACTTCACGGAACATACGCTGCTGAGGAAACTAGCAGTACAGGTCTAAACTTCATTGCCGCTTCGATTAGTGTCGGGGTGAGTTGCACAGCAGCTAGTTATGCCGTAGCAAAAACGGGTTCAGCTGCTATCGGAGCTCTATCTGAGAGACCAGAGCTCTTTGGAAAAACGATTGCTATTGTCGGCTTGGCGGAGGGTATAGCGATATACGGTCTTCTGGTAGCAATTTTAATTATCTAGGGATATCATTTTCGATTTTTTTATTTCATAATTTTTTTTGAAGAATGAGGGGCGAGTAAAAATACATCTAGATCCTTCCAAAAAATAATCAATACATGATTTGGATTTTTATTACTCTACTCTTCTTGTGTTTTTTTCCATAACCATATCCCATCGTAGAATACTCTAATATCTTTTCTGTATTTGCCTCTTAGCTTGCACACTTCTTCTAATGCTGAGCTTGTCAACGAGACTGCTTCGATATCACACCCCTTTAGGTATATTAGATCTGGTATTTCTGATCCGGGTTGGTTTTCTACTTCCACCTCAACATCACCATAGATCGGTACTTTTATTGTGTCTCTGCGCCCATAGAAGCCTTTTATCAGAATTTGCTTATTTTCGGTATCTACCTCAACACGTGGGGGGAAGTGTCTATAAACTACTTTATGGACATATATAAATCTTTTTTGTACGCCTTCTATCATCTTCCTTATTTTCGTTATTGTCGTACCCAAATATTTTGTATCTTTTCTTTTTCTGGCATTGCACGCAACATATATTTTGTCTGCTTCCTTTAGGATATATATCGGCATATGGCTGAAATCTTTTTCAACCGATCCTTTGGGACCCGACACCTTAACTTTTTTTCCTGTAATTTCGATATTTATGTCTTTTGGGATTTCTATCTCTTCGTAATCTATGTTTACTGCTCCTGATTTTATGGCTTCCAATATTGCTTTTTCATCTACGAGTAGCTCCATCTTCGCTCACCATTAATAAACATATGCAACTAATCTTCCACCGATATGCTCTCTCTTGCATTCCACATGAGTTTTTACTCCTTTAGGAGTCGTAACAATAAGCAGACCCATTGTATACGCTGGTAGAAATTGTCTCTCCCATTTTTCAAGTTCTCTCCAAGATGATGCATGCCTGGGTTTTATTACTCCTATCTCGTGTATTTTGCCATGCAATTCAACTTTGATAAATTCTTTCTTATTGAGGATCATAGGCTTAAAGTCTTTAATATAGCCGTGCTCCTTTAGAATTGTTAATACTGCTTTTATCAGCTTGCTGGCTGGGAAAATATATATAGTTCTCTTCCCTACAAGTTCCGCATTTTTAATTGCCGATAATGCATTCGCTAATGGATCTAAAAGCGTCATATGAATCAACTTCTATGAATTGAAGATTTTTTAAAGCCCAAAAGATTGTGAACCTCCCTAAAACATCTTCTGCAGATATATATACCATACTTCCTGATAACCGCCTTTACGGTTCCACAACGTATACATCGACGAGCTCTTTTAGACTTAGAATCATATAATGCTTTACGTATACGGTAAAGTCTCTTTAGTCTTGAGCCTCTTACTGCTATTTGCTGAATATCACTCATTTACTAATAACACCTACACCATGCTGAGATATCTTTAATCAAAAATAACCTATTTAAAGCTTATCTTTGAGTCCAATAATCCATATACTCTCTTCCCCAGTTGACTGTTGCTAGACTATATACAACAAAAAGAATTTATAAATGACTTTTTATGACCCCATAATCGATGCAATACGCGAGC
>JAUQYS020000177.1:0-3026 GCA_030587585.2 Candidatus Njordarchaeota archaeon | reverse complement strand
TAATCTTATGAAACGGATAAAAATTACCCCGATAATAAAAACCATCAACACTAGGCTCAATAAACGTAAACAACACACACCTAAACAAATCAGAATCCTGAAAAACAATCTCAACCTCCGAAGGATCAATAAAAGGATCATACAAAATCCTAGAAAAAACCTCCCTAATAGTACCATGCTTCAGACCAGACACCAATCAGCAGCGGCCGTTATCATCACCAACTCAGAGAGGAGTTAGCTCATCACCCAAAAAATAAAACAAATCCCAAACAAAATAAAAATATCATCCCAAAACACGAAAAGAAAATTTTTAAAAAAGCCCAAGAATACATAATACAATAAAAAACAACAACACTAAAACAGGGCCGTGGTGTAGTGGCCAAGCATGTCCGGCTCTGGACCGGACGACGCGGGTTCGAACCCCGCCGGCCCTACCATTTTTTTCCTTGGTTTTTCTCTTCTCTCGTTGGAGATTTAGGTTAATTTGGTGTGATTTTTCTTGCCTGTAGTCTTTTTCTAGTTGTTTATTTTTCTTTTTCTTGTCTTTGTGTTTTCGATTTTTTTGCTGGTGTGTTATTTTTCTACATTTGTTTTAATTGATTCAATTTGCAGATGATATAATTTGTACGCAGATAGTTTTGATATGATAAGAGTAAGAGTTCATATATGATGAAAGTTAGTTTAATTATTGCCCCTATTTTTGGGAGTTGATTTACTCAAAATATGATGAGAACTTTTTCGTCTTCTTTTTTATATCGATTTTAGCCCTAAAGCTCCTTCTATAAGATATGAATATTTTGTATCCTGAACATTAATTTACTGGTGCTTGAATACAATGCAAATATTTAAAAGTAATGTTTAACGTATATTGTTTTTGCTTTTTAAACTATTGCCATTAACTTTTCTTTGGTCTTGTTGATCTACTATCTGGTGATCACTCTTGATATTTAGGAAAAAAAGAAGAAATATTTATGATGAAGATGATATAGAGATTTCTGATTTGGAGCTATATGCCTTGACAGGAGATCCTCCAGATGCGCATCCAGATGAGGAATTCTTAGATCCCGAGGGTTATCAGGAGAAAAAACGATTTTGGGACAACATGCTGTGGGAACATATCTCAGAGAAAAGAAAAAGAAGCGAAGCTGCAATGAAAGCTTGGGAAACCCGTCGTATAAGATATGGTTCCCGTGGAAGAAAAAAAGAAGAGGAAGAGGAAGAAGAGGAGGAATATTAATCTTTATCTTTTTATTGCTGAATGTTAAAGTCTTTCCCTTTGATGATTACTTAGAATAATGCCCTTCAATATATTACACCTATTGGTCTGTGTGGTTCTTTTTCATCTCTAGATGGTATGACGACTGATAAACTACATAAGAAGGATAAATGAAAATCTCTGGTATCTTTGCCTTCTAGATAGCGTCGGATGAGAAATTATTTAGTGTTCGATTCGATGCTTCGAGAATTCTAGGTAGCCTACTATCGCTATGAAGCAAAACATAAATATTTTCCTTTGGGTGATTTTTGTGCCTGTTTTGTTGGATAAATGCTTTGGGCGCTTACTATTTTATGTTGTGTGTATTAATTTTGTGGTATTTTGGATTTTTTGTAAGTGTGGTTGTTTGATGTTGTTTTAGATTATTTTATGGATTAGGGCTATTTATGTGGCTGTTTATCTAAGTGTTGTTGGGTGGATGATTAGGGCTTGTTTTGGATTTGTTGTATGTTTTCTTATATAATGTATCGTATTGGTTTTAACGATGGTTTATTATGGGGGGGTAGGCTATGAAGCGGCCTATCTCTGTTTTAATTATTTTCTTAGCTATAGTTGGTTTTTCTTTGGCTCCGATGTATAATGCTAGGATAGATGCGATACTAGCTACGTCGGAGGTTGTGATTAAGAAAACAGGTACAATATTGGATATCGGCTTTCGACAGGAGTTGCCGAGTATATGGGTGTCAGAAATATTAGCGGTTAATACGAGTCGTTTAGAGTATCCTAGTTCTGTAGATAGAGCATTGGTGGAGGAAATTGAGTGGGAGATTGAGAAATGGCATGCTTCTAAGTTGGCGTTGATAATTGCTGCTTTGGGGATAACTTCTGATGATAGGGCTTTGGATGATCCTGCGATAGTTATAACTATTGAGAGGGCGCAGTACTATTATGCGAGGCGGGGTTATCAGGTTTTTGTTGCGGTTGGTGAAGAAGCAAGTGTGGAAACCTTAGTAGCTTTTATAATTGCTGCGGAAAAAACTGCTAGGGAATATGTAATATATGGTGTGTCTCATGGAGTATTGGGTATGAACGTGCATGGTGTTGTGCTTTACTCGGAGCTGGATGGAGCTACTGTGGTTAATTTGGATATTCTAAGAAATATGACTGGTATGAATGAGGCTAGAAAGATTAGTGAATTCATATGGGTTGCCTGTAATATAGGAAATGAACTGGATGAGTACAAGGATAGCGCGTTTGTTACATATTTTCAGAATGCACCGTTTTTCAGAATTTATGGTAAGGGAGAAACATACATACCGCAAGACGTAATAGATCTATTTGACAGTGCTGTATTACCTTACAGGGAATCTTATGCGTATCCTGTTGCGATAATTAATGGGACAAATGTAGAAGCTGGTGAGTTAAATGTTACTATTGAAGTATCGCTATACGTTACGACCTTACAGACGAATACTACTCTTAAATTTGGGAGGAAGCATTCGTATAAGAGAACTAGGCATGTGAAGGGATACACGGTACGGGTGAAAGTTCAGGCCAGAAAGGGTAGATCCCTAACAAAAAGTACGAAGGATAATTACTACAATAATAAGATGGGGAAGATTTACGGGTTTGATGAACGTATTTCTAAAAAGATTCGGGAAAAATTAGCCCGAAAGAACATATCTAATGATCAAGAGTCAGAACAATCTGATCAGAAAAATCAATCTAGTCAATCAGATATAGATCCAATGGAACAATTAATCGGCGATCTCAATCGGGTTGTTGGCGCATTTGTTAAAAGAACTGATGC
>JAUQYS020000365.1:0-2271 GCA_030587585.2 Candidatus Njordarchaeota archaeon | reverse complement strand
TCGGTGCTGATTTCTCGGTTTCTGCAGTTTCTAGTGCTCTGCGTGGTGGAGTGGTATCCTGACTACCTAGTGGCGATTAATGATCGTCTTTTAAATTGAAAAGTTTCCGTTTAGACGACATCGTTAAAACTAATTAGTCCACAAAGCAAAAAGGAAAATATCCGATAGCAACGAAAGAATTCTACAAAATAAGCATCAAGTGGACAATATTGGGGGGAATAGCGGCGTATTTCTATAGTCTAATGTTTACTATAGCTCCTATATTAATAGAACAATGGGGATATGTTAATTTTATAACTGTATTAACTTTGGGGCTCTTAGGATTGACGGTTATCTGCATACATAAAGCAATGGGTATCAGAAGATTTGTGAAAGGTATTAAGTATTTGATAGAAACAATAGCCAAAAAAATGAGTAAAGAGAGGACAAAAGTTCTTGTTAATCCAAACATACTTGTGGGGTCTTTAGAGCGGGAATTTTGACTATAAGTTTATTGTTAATAACATACATAACATTACCTATATATTGGGACGACAAAATCTTACACTATTAAGTAGAATTTGACTTTCAGATATATCACGATGTAGGCTATGACAGGTCGAGGCACAAGTGACAAGAAAACATATTACCAAAAAATCATTATCGATATATATAGTGATACTCTCTATCATTCTCACACTTGGAATGATCTTAGGTTTATCTGTACTCGCAATTGCTAGTCTTGTAGTCTTTATAACGACAATATTTTTAATAGCGACCGAAGTTATGATGCGATCAACAGCGGCATTGTTAGGGGCGTTCCTAGTTTTTGCTATCTTTTCTAGTGCAGGATACCATTCCGTTGAAATAGCACATGAATTTATCGAAATGAACACGATTTTGACGCTATTTGGTATAATAATAGTTGCGTCCCTAGGTTTGAGAAGTGGATTGTTCTATTTTATTGGTATGAAGGTTGCTAAGGCGTCGAAGGGAGACCCACTACTACTATATTTCATTTTTGCTTTCCTGACATTAATATTGAATATCTTTCTGATAGCGGTTGCCACAATAGTCGTGGTTGTATCTTTAACGCTTACAGTTTGTGATTTACTAAAGATAGATCCTCGACCATATATTCTTATGGAAATATTTACTGTTAACGTTGCAGCGTCTTCTACGATGATATCAGCAGTACCAAACATAATAATAGCGGAAGAGGCACATCTATCTTACGCGTTCTTTATAGAAAATCTGATGCCGTTTGTTATTATATTTTTCCTTCTTAGTCTCTGGATGATATTCATAGTGTTTCCTCCTCCTAGTGTAGTAGACGCTAGGCGTGCGATGGCTATCTTAGAGATAGATGAATGGTTATTTGTTAAAAATAGAACTGAGTTTTATGTCGCAGCTGTATGTATGGGCGGTCTTATCGTAGGATTTATTGTATCTAGGGATTTGATGGTGATCTCTCTATTGTTTTCAGTAATAGCATTGGTGTTTTATTCTTCCCCCGAGGAGCTTATCAAGGATGTCGATTGGGACACATTACTATTCTTTATTGGTTTCTATGTTATTATAGCAGGTCTATCGCTTACAGGTATACTAGATGGAATAGCATCTGCACTAATCGTTATGTCAGGCGGAAACCCATATATACTGATATCACTACTATTTTGGATTTCTGTGATTGTTAGTGGGTTCGTAGATAACATACCCTACGTGTTAGTCATAATACCAATAGTCGAACGATTAGTTGAAAAAGATCCTTTTTCTCAGTACATAGCGATTTTTTGGATATTATTAATACTGGCTTGCAATGTTGGTGGCGGCCTAAATCCCTACTCAGCGCCTCAAAATCTCTTGGCAATTTCGATAGCAAAAAAAGGTGGGCACCCAATAATAGCCAGAGACTATTACAAAGTAAGTATTAAGTGGACAATAATTGGGGGATCTTTAGCATATACTTATGGTATGCTGTTTATGGTAACGCCTATCATTGTAGAAGAAATAGGATACATAGCATTCGTACTAATACTATTATCAGCGGTCTTAGGCGGTCTGCTATTAGGCATACACAAGACAGTTGGAATAATTAGATTCGCCAAACTTTTAAAGAGACTAATGATAGACATAGAAAGAAGGATCCGCAAAATAGTAAAGAAATAATAAAGAATGGAGACTATATAACTCCTAATACCTTAAAATGCTTTTTTGCGATTTTCATAGCCTCTTGGCAAATAATATTACTCTCCTCAGGGAAATCCTTGAGGGACATAGTAAGGTCTCTTA
>JAUQYS020000106.1:0-1686 GCA_030587585.2 Candidatus Njordarchaeota archaeon | reverse complement strand
TGCAACAATGGAAAAAGAAAAAGGGATGTTAAGACGATCTCTAATATTATTCGATCGCTAAGATTGTTAAGGATCGCAAATAGTAATTACGTTATTGCGAAAATTAGAGAAATATTAAGAGATAAGCAACCAAATATTGACGAGACAAAAATAGCGAAGATCATAGATCTGTTCTCAAAGTTTCCGCTAAATTTTTGGGAACACAACTTTTTTAATGACTTCGTCTTTACATATATATTTAGACTACTTGATATTATCAGGAGGGATATTTATGAAAATGGTTAGGTTTCCGTCTGTTTCCATTTCTGATATTGATCTGCTTAAAAAAACACATCTCGCCATAGTGGCGGGGGATAATACTACGGCCAAGCTCTGTAGGAGGTTAGGGTTGAGCAGAACAAATATATATAAAATCATAAGCATACTGGAGGCATTAAACCTTATAAAGAAAAATAAGACAAAAAGAAGAAATATTTATATGCCCCTAAAGAAAAAATTTGTTTTTTCTGATGCTTTTCTTAGCAATGGATTCGTCATAGAGGTCCTTCGCCTAATTTTTAATGGAATGAAGAGCAGAAAAAACATAGCTAAAAACATTTCTACGCAACCAAAAAATGTTCTTGGATCGATCTCGGCCGTCGCTAGCATCGCTAGAAAAGCAGGACTCATGCGAAACCAAAGATCCTACAAGCTTACCCCCGAAGGAGAGAGACAAATTTTTAGGCTGTATCTGCTGGATACATACAACAAGATTGTTGAGAAAAAAGACTCCAAAATCGTCGAGATACCAGAACTCAGAAAAGAATTGTCCCGATACTTGGTTTTTTCTAGGAGAAAATTTGAGATGCTCTTATTGGATCTAGAAAAAACGGATACCAATGTTCAGCTCTCTACAGCGCCAGTACTGAATGATTTTATCAGAAAAGAAGGCATCAAAACGGAGTCTGGCATAATATATTACTTTAGTTATGGGTGAATCTATGCCAAGAGGCGAAGAGTATACTATGTATAGTCGACTTTATGGTCTTAGAATAAATCCTTTTCCTTCTCAGGGCTCTTTTCCAGTCGATACTAAGGACGAACCAATATACGCAAAATGCTACATTATGGATGAAGAGTCGAAACGAAAAATAAGAATATTTTTGGATAGACTCATCAAAGGATCATCGATACCTGTCCTATTTGTCATAGCTGATTATGGATACGGAAAAACGCACTTCTTGAAGTACTTATACTACAAGATCAGTGAACAAACAAACAAAGTGTTCCCAATATACATAAAGAACATAGACGAACCAAAAGCACTAGACCTATATAAAGCCGTTATTGATGGAATTTATCGTACATTCGGACGCGACGTGATAATGAAAATTGCGGCACGATCCTCAAAGCTCTCCGAAAGAGAAAGATATGTGCTAAGAAGCCTAATACCCGACTTGGTGGAAATTCTTCCAAAAATATCTAAGGGCAATAATACCGCTATTAGGTGGCTTTTTGCTGAGAATCTATCATCGGACGAAATCAACAATCTTAAAGTTATTCATTTGATTTCCGAGAAAAATGCCGTAAATGCTATCCAAGCTATCGTAAAGCTGATATATTTTACGCTTAAAAGAAAAATTGTGCTTCTAATAGACGAACTGGAAGAAACCATAGCGTCAAGAGAGCGGGGCGAGATACGACGTT
>JAUQYS020000101.1:0-2397 GCA_030587585.2 Candidatus Njordarchaeota archaeon | reverse complement strand
GTGCTTTATCATCAGAGTATAGTTACCCGAAAAATCATATTCGACATTTTTCGAAATATTTGTAATCTCATTATAGTACGTTATTATAGTCTTCTGCCAATAATTATCTGCTTCTCTTGTCGAGATGTTATCTGTACCTCTTATCAAAGCTAGCTTATTGCTTATAAGTATAACCAACAAACGTGATGTTTCGTTTTTTACTGATGTTGCTTGTATAGATAAATTATATCTGCCCGGTTTTAATAGCTCTAGATCATATTCTACGTAAGGATTAGAGTCGTCTATTACTACAGATTTTGTAGAGTTTATACCTATTTTTTCCATCGAGGAAGATACAGTCAAAGATGCTTCGTCTTCCTTGGCTACGAATTTAGAAACATTATTATCCCTAAACAATATACCCAAATTTATAATTATGATCCCTACTAGCAAAGCGATATATAGTTTTTTCATTAAAAAACCCCTCAACAACTTGCTTGGGCATACTAAATTATTAAAATTTATTATAAAAAATATTTTTTAAAAGAATTTCAGCTATTATATTGAAAATAAGCATAATATATTCTCGAGGGGATAATGTTGAATATGCGGTATGTTTTATCAGCCATTCTTATTGGGTCATTTTTTATAGCTACGATTCCTATAAACAGTTTTATTTATCCGCACAAGAGTTATACTAATACCGTACATGTTAAAAACTCTTCGTCTATGATACTGCTGGTAAATGATGGCAGCTATTTTGAATGGTATGTATCAGCACTAGAGGCCGTCGGATATAAAGAGGGCGTCGATTTCGATACTATTGATTCTGATCTGATATCAAATGCCGAGTATTTACTTCAATACGATATCGTTATCTGGGCTTGTGGCGGATATGGTTATCCCGATAGCTCCGAGCAATCAATTTTAAGTAGCTATCTTGACTCTGGAGGCTCATTAATCATAGCTGGACAAGATATCGGATATAGCATGGGTAACAATGATTTTTTCAACAATTATCTCCATGCATACTATGTCGCTGATGATGCAAACGCGGATGATGTTTATGGAGAGTCTGGTACATTTATGGAGGGAATGAATGTATCTCTATATGGATCTGAAAGTGCAAATAATAATAACTTTCCAGATGTGATCCAGCCACTTGGTGATGCTTTTACAATAATGCGCTATTCTGGTGATAGTTATGATGGATACCCAGCAGCTATCGCTTACCATGGAAACTATGATCTCGTATATTTTTCGTTTCCTGTTGAATCAGTAAATGGTAATAGTACTAGGGGACAGCTCTTAACATCCGCAATAAACTTTTTTGTGCATCCGATAGAAATTCTTTCTCCATCACAAGGATCCATTTTATGCAATAAAGATATTGAAATAAAATTTGTTATTTACGATGTTGGTATCGACTTTAGCTACGCAGAGGTATTTATAAATGACTCCCTAGTAAAAAATATAAGTCCCGTTGTTCTGAATCAAACTTATGTTGTTTCATCGTCAGTTACTGTTGGTGGACAATATAGTATTAGAGTAGACGCATATACAGCTGATGCTACTAAATACACAGAAAAAATCGCTATTTATGTCGACTTAGAGGCCCCTACACTTTCGATAAATTGGCATGATAACGATGTTATTGGCCCCCTAAACAATACATTGAATATTAATGCTTCTGACGATCTCCTTATTGACTCTTTGAAAGTTTATCTTAATGACACGATAGAATACGAAGAAAAAAATATAGATTCAAAATCTATAACTGATACCATATCTATTGATGTTGAAAAATCTGGACGCTACAATTTGCATGTTGTCGTAAGTGATTATTGTGACAGAAAAGCAGAAGTTTCTATCAACGTTTTCATTGATGTGTCGCCTCCATTGATAATTTTCGATATCCAAGAAACACCATTCAAAAATAGAACTGTTTTCTATGTCAAAATTAGAAATATAACAGTAGATGTTAAGCTAAATGATACCACGCGTATAAAAAATGTTGAAATATATGTTGACGACCAACTTGAATCTAACACAACAGTAGATAACTATTTCTTTGAGCATAAGTTTAAGTACTATATTAATGATACATTCTGCAAAATTGTCATATACGCTATCGATTATCTAGATAACTCTATAATAAAAATATATAAAGTCGTATATGATCCCGATCCTCCTACAATTTATTTGCTGACTCCTAAAAACAATTCTAAAATAACATCAGGAGGCTTTTGGCTTAGCTGGGGAGTACTAGATAACTATGAAATAGTTAAGTGTGATATATACATAAACGGAACAAAATACAAGGAACTACTAGGAAATGTAAGGAGTTGCTATATCAAACTCGGCGAGAATGGTGAATACACAATTAAGATAATTGCTTACGATGGAGCAAATAACACA
>JAUQYS020000089.1:0-2258 GCA_030587585.2 Candidatus Njordarchaeota archaeon | reverse complement strand
TGCCAATATTGACATCACTACGCGCTGACTTTTCGCCATCCTTTAGAAAATCCATTATCTTTAATCTTGTTCCATCAGCCAATGCTTTTAGGATCTGAAGTTTGATTCTTTTCATTACTGAATAGTTTGTATTAACATGTATTTAAATTTTTTGGTTATGTTATTCCTAATCGATACAAAATTGCTGAAAAAGATTTAAAAAGTAAGAAAAAATATACGTATATATGAACAGAAAATGTGTGGGTATCTCATTAATCGTTCTGACAGTTCTAAGTTTAGCATGTATTGAACAAAAACCGAAAGTAATAGAGTCAGCAAGGATAGATATTCTCGAAAAGATACATATTAATATAGACGGATTATCCTCTGACTGGGAGGGTATTGCACCCATATATAAAGATTCTGAAAAATCCATGTTTGCTGCTATTGATGAGGATTATATTGTTATTAGAATGGATTTTGTTGATTTAATGCCCATAAAAGAAAATTACTTTTTAGGAATTGACATCAATTTTGATGAAATCACGGATTATAGAATTGAACTTAATACAAGAGATAGAGTATTGAGTTTAGAAAAGAATGATTCTGGAGAATGGAAGGAGATAAAGAGTGAGTTGGAAGGATTTGCATTACGTATTGTAGAGATCAAAGCTCCTCTTGCAGTTCTTGATGGAGAAGGATTTTTCTTAACAGGATGGATTTATGACAATATAGTAAAGAATGTTACATCTCACTTCCCATGGATACGATCACTGTACCCTGAAACAGGGTTTGATCCCGAAAAATTAACAAAAAGTGAGTGGAAGGAAGATTTTGAAGCTCTCTATTATATTGTTAAGTATAACTATCCATATCTATGGGTAAAGGAACGAATTTATGGGTATAATTGGCTTGATTTGAAAGAATACTATATGGAAAGATTGAATGAGATAGAAACAAACGAAGAATTTCTTGATCTTATAAGGGAAGCTGTGCAGAGTCTTCAAAATGGACATACTATGGTATTTAACTATAAAACTATTGAGTTTTGGAGAGTCGCGTATAGTGATATAATCACAGATGAAGTTTTAGAAGCGAATAGATACTGGGAAGAAAAATGGGAATATTCATGTCCCGAAGTATTTTTCTGTTACATTGAGGGAGAATATATCGCCATTGGGGGCATTGATAACTGGAAAGAAAAATATGGAATAGAAGAAGGATCTAAGGTAATAGAGGTAAATAACATAGATGTAGATGAAGCAGTGAATTCTATAATACAAAAAACGCATGTACAGCAAGATCGTGATAAGGATAAATTATTTGTGGATTATCTGGATCCCAATTTCTTCGGCGAAAATACTATCTTTACAATAAAAAATCCTGATGGAAATACTGTTAGAAAAAGTATTCAATGCAACTCCGAAGAGCCATGGAGGGAACTATTCACATTAATATATGGTGGTTCTAACTCACCCTTCGAGTTCAGAAAATGGGAAGACAAAAAAACGGCATATATAAAGGTACGAACTTTCCCGTATGGAAAACTTGAGGAAGATAGGCCAATACTCTTAGACTTTTATCGAACAATAAAAGATTATGATACGCTGATAATAGATATTAGGGGCAATTTAGGGGGCAATACTTCTTATGGGATATATAATATTCTTATGCCACTTATCAAAAACGATACGGAAGTTGAGTTCTTTACCGCCTTCAGGCAGGGAAAATATGCAAATTGGCAAGGTCGAAAAGATGGAACCCGATTAGGCTATACAACACTTAAAGATACTATTTCAAATTTGCCACCAGAAGTGAGAACAAATAACTTTGTAGATCTATCCAAAAATAATCTATATTTCAAAAGGTCAGAAACAGCATTTAATGGAGATGTGTATCTATTAGTTGATAGGTGGGTTCATTCTGCAGCCGAAACATTTGCATCTCTTTCCAAAACATCGGGATTCGCTAAGCTCGTGGGAACTACCACAGGTGGCGATGGTTTATGTTTTACTGCAATGTGCTTTGTCCTGCCTAATAGTAAGATTGTAATATGGATCTGGGGAGGTATGGGCATCAATCCAGATGGCACTGCCAACGAAGAAACGCATACAACACCAGATATATATTTCGAGTTTGGTGAATGGAAAAACGATGAAGAATTAATAGAGTATCTGCTGGAAAATGTTATCGATCAGTCTCACTGAGTACATTTGACATTTTCCATATCCGTTAGATTTTTATACCCCCTTGGAGATGTTTTCATAATGAACAACGAG
>JAUQYS020000042.1:0-2438 GCA_030587585.2 Candidatus Njordarchaeota archaeon | reverse complement strand
ATATTTATGGTATATGTATAGGGGCGGCTATCAAGAAGCTTTTCGGATAATAGTTGATAATCTTAGGAGAACTATACGGTTTAGATTAGGTATCCGGCAGGAGAAGTGGGAGGAGATACTTGAGGTCTTGTCGAGGAGAAGACCAGATCTTTCTGCAGATGTAGAAAGACTTAAAGATATTGTTGGGATATGGCACGATATGATAAAGGGGAAAAAAGTTAAAATTCATCCAGATGAATATATCGAAATTTTTAACTTTATCAAAAAGTTTAAAGACAAGCTATGAAAAGCAATGTGGCTCAAAATTTTGTCCTATAGTAGTTCCTTCAGATAATTTTCTATAATTTCTCTATTAATGTTACTTAGGCCATTAAGTTTGCGTTTAAGCGATTTAAGCAAGGTTCGTACCTTTATAGGGTCGGCGTCCTCACCAATTTGAGCAACGATATAGTTCGTTTTGATACGTTCACCTACGCTATCAAAGCATTCAATTATCATGTATAGTTCGTCATTTAATTTTGCTTCGCATGCATATTTTGCTAATATTGACACCTTTGATGAAAAAACTCTGTCTTGGAGAATTCTTCTGATTAGCTTAGCGTGCTTTGAATATACATATTTTGGTATTGGTCCGATAGCATCATCAAAAATTATAATACTGAGCCCCTGAATACCAAGTCTTCTTAGCTTGTTCCAGGAATTTTTATCGAGCTTTAGCTTCATATTAGTCACAATAGCGATCAGTATAAAGAGAATGGGACGAGTTATAAAATACTCAGAAATACAACCATATGTATGTGGATAATATTTGGATATATTCACTATTGTTTGGTTGCTCTATTGAAAATGTTTATGGCAGAGAATTCACGTCTACTTGATGAGAATTTAGTGAAATAAGTCTTTTTTTAAATTTTATAGAATGATAAAAGAATCTATAGCTGGTGCTAGGGGATAAACAATGGGAAAAAAAGAGACATTGGGTTTTCTTGTTAAGGGTGGAGAGGCGACACCAGGACCGCCGCTTGGCCCCGCACTTGGCCAGCATGGTCTTCCAGTAGGCAAAGTCGTAGCAGACATAAACAAATTAACAGCAGAATATAAGGGAATGCGGGTCCCTATAGAAATAATTTTCGATCCAGATACGAGAAAATATGAGATTAAAGTAGGAACACCATATACATCAGCATTGATCATGAAATATGCTAAAATAGACAAGGGTTCAGGTAAACCAAATTCTGAATTTGTTGGTAATATAACACTGGAACAAGTAATAGAGATAGCAAAAACAAAAAAGAAAGACATGATTGCAAAGAATTTTCTTTCTTGCGTAAAGCAGGTTATTGGTACATGTGTTTCTATGGGTGTTAAAGTAGAGAACATGGATCCACGAGAAGTCATAAAAAACATCGAAAGCATATTGAAGGATAAGGGATTACTTGAACAGGTACTCAAAGAACCGGTGTAAAATACTTGGAGATAGATCATAATCTAAAAAAAAAGCTTGAGAAGGACAAGAATCGATTAGCAGAAATTTTTTTAAGATCTAAACTTGTCGATAAAAAATATATCGATGCGTTTTTGCGAGTTCCACGCGAATTTTTTGTTTTGGAACGTTACGTGAAATATGCATATGTGGACACTCCCCTCCCAATTCTAAAAGACGCAACAATTAGCGCAATAAGTATGTGTCTGTTAATGTGTCAACATGCAGAATTGGATTATGGAAAAACTGTATTAGAAATCGGCACAGGATCAGGATACAATGCGGCGTTATGTGCTGAAGTAGTAACAAATGGGGTTATCCAAGAAATGAAACAAAAACCGGTCTGTTCAATTGAGATAGATCCGGCTCTCTACAATTTCGGTAGGGAAAATCTTAAGAAATTAAACTATTTACGGGTAGTTGATGTTAGGTTGGGGGATGGAACTCAAGGTTGGCCAGAGGATAGGAGGTTCGACGCTATTATTGTTACAGCCGCTGGGAGAGTGATCCCCGAGCCACTAAAAAAGCAACTAAAGATAGGCGGTGTTCTAGTTATGCCTGTTGACTTGGGTCGCTATGATTGGCAAATATTATTAAAGATTAGGCGGATTAGTGAAGATTCATATACCAAAACGGAATTAGAACCTGTCCGATTTGTACCACTTAAGGGCAGATATGGGATCAAACAGGTTCCATAGTTTTCGTAATAAATAAGTTTAGGTTTAGGAATGTTTTTGGTGGACAAATATAATGCTTATTGTTCGTGGTAAAACTTTAATCGGTAAGTTTTGGTCTAGGGTCAATATTTTAGTTTCTGATAGCGGATTTATTGTTAAGATTTTTAAATCTGATATGGCTAACAGATATTACTACTCTAAAGTAGATGCAATTTATAATGCTGAGGATAGGATAATTCTTCCGGGTCTTATTGATGGGCATGTACATTTTAGGGAGC
>JAUQYS020000396.1:0-1821 GCA_030587585.2 Candidatus Njordarchaeota archaeon | reverse complement strand
CATCCTCATCAATCATATAAACATAAAATACTCCGTTTAATTCCTTTAAACTCTTATTAAACAGGCTGCTCAGAGCCTCCGAAATCTTTCTCGATAGATTATCGGACATGATAGGCTCCCCCATGATGGCGCATGATTTTTATGTTTTCTAATGTAAAATGATCACCTATTTTCTTTTTAAATATTATAATACGACTCGTTTTTATTATATTAAGTAATATTCAGATAATATATTAGATATTTGTTAAACTCTATTAAACAAATTGTTTAGTGTGAATAGCATGAAAATATTACCAAAAGGGAAGTTAAACGGTATTTATGCTAGTCAATTTAACAGATTGCTATATGAGCTTAGAACTTATGGGAGGGCGAGTGATATCATCTGGGCGAGAATATTTGACTATGTTGACCTGACAAAATATGATTGTGAAGCTCTTTCCTATATGACTGAAAGGATTATAGATGCGTTAAGATTATCCAATTCTATATATGAGAAAGCGAGTAAGTTTTTGTTTCTTGCGGTTTTAAATAAGAATGATCCTAAGATGGTGTCGGTTTTGATAAATTATGCTCTTAGAAATTTGTTGGTTATGGAGAATTCGGAAGAAAAGATGTTAATGTTGTCTGATGCTGCTAGTATTGCTTATAGTGCTAGTGATTATAGTTTGGGTGATCGCATAGTAGACTCTATTTTTGCTGTGAGTGGGTCTCTTGGTGCTATTGGAGAGGTAGAGGCACATATTTATGCGGGTAGGGCTTTATATAGCAAAGATCTTGATGAAAGTGACACATGTTTCTTAGAGGCCTATGATATGATACCAAAAATATCGTCAAAATATGCGCGAGCCATATTATTGACTAAGCTGGCATCATATTACCGAGAAATATTCAGCGATAAGGTTGGTCGTAGCATTAGTGCAAAATGGTTTGATGAAAGTTTAGATTTTCGTAAAAAATATGCCTTGTCTTTTGAAATTTTTGTGTCAAAGACTATAGCATACATATATAGATACGATGAGTTGCTGGGGACAAAATATTTGGATGCACTATTAACAAATCTACTTCACAGAAAAGACTGGAAAGAACTACTTACAAATGTCTTGAAAACAATAAAGATTGCGGGGATCGGCCTTGAACCTATAATCAAGATACAGAGATGGCTTGATGTTAGATATTCAAGAAGAAAGATTTTGGATGAGGATTATGCCGAGATGTATTCCTATCTGATTTCGGCGGCGAAAGGTATAGACCAATTTAAAGCTTTTTCTCTGTTGCGTTCTACTGAGGATATAATAATATATATAGAGCCCGAAAAATTTCAGCTAGCATTAACGATTTTGGAAAATATTGGTTCTTTGGACGTAGCTTTGACGTATGATCTTGCGAATATTCTCGTAAGGGACCTTGTTTCTAGGGGAGACCTAAAGAAGGCAATAATTTTGCTGTCTAAGACACAGACATACTTTCCGAATAAAATCGATTCGATCTATAGAAAAGTCATAGAACCGAAAATCAAAAAGATGAACATAAGAGAGCTTGTAGATGTAATTGATATTCTCTCGAAAATAGGGACTAGAAGCATAGATACATTTCTTAGAGAGATAATCAATAGGGCAGAATCCATGGAAACAACACTTAAAGCAAAGATCATTGGAAGAATAGGAGTAGGACTTATAGAAAGAAATTATTCTTGGTCCCTCCAACTTATAGATTACCTCAACGAAGTACTTCAAGATGTGCCTCTCGATGCAAAAGCCGAAATATATGCCGATATTGGTATCGGACTGTATAGAAAGCAGAAAAAGCTGGGCATTGAAATAG
>JAUQYS020000355.1:0-2292 GCA_030587585.2 Candidatus Njordarchaeota archaeon | reverse complement strand
CGTAGTATGTGCCTTCTTGATTTGGCGTAAAGTCATCAAATGTGAATGTTGCTTCTTCTCCCGGCTGGATTGCTATGCTGCCGGAATCGCCTTGATAAACCCATTCTCCTGATTCGTGCTTGATTATCAGTTTGGCTTTTACCCATTGTTCAACTGAGTCTATATTCTTTATAGTTACGGTTATGGATGTAGGCTCGTTGATTTTTGTAGGTGCCTGCTGAACTTCGAAGCTTGTTATTATTGGCATGTGCCTAGTAACTTCAACTGTTGTGGATTTTCCAGATTCGACCACTATCCCGGTTTTCTGAGCCCAAAACTCCTGCGAAGCAACGGACTCACGAGGCTTATGCCACACATTAACATAATATGTTCCTGGTTCTACATTCCAGAAAACGGCTCTGCTATGATCATCTATACACTCACTAACGCCAGTAAATTCTCCCTCTTTTACTAGCTCAACCCAAGTTTTGCCGCTGACTAAACCCGCTCCGGTCCCGTCATGATCATAGATAATGACAGCTAAACTCCAAGCAGGAATTCGAAACGGCTTAATAAGAGGGAACCTATCGATATTGTTCTCATCGATAATGTATGGTGTGTCACCAATACCATCACTTCCTGTTTCGTTCTGATAGGGACCATTATTCAGGTCTACTCCAACGTAATCGCTCCAAAAGTTTCCACCAGATGGATAACCATTATCCCATATATTTACAGAATGTATATTTTGCGCTTGATAGACGTTGTTGTTAAAGTTATTATGATAAATACTGTTATAAGATGCATAGGAGCATCTAATGCCGTAATAATTGTTAGAGATATTGTTCATGCGGACTGTATTATTAGAACTGTCAGTAATCAGAATGCCTTGACTACTATTTCTAATAATGTTTTCATAAACAATATTATTTCTCGAAGAATGCAAGCAAACACCGTAGTCATTATTCGTAATATTATTCAGATAGATAATATTATTCAATCCATCCTGAATAATTATGGCTGATGTGGTGTGCATAAGTATATTATTCCCTGAAATAGTATTATTACTGGAAAAATCGTAAAGCCAGACTCCTAGCGTATTGTTTACCAAATAATTCATTGAGATATCATTTTCGGAAGATTTTAAGAGGCTGATTCCTGCGTTATTATCATATAGAGTGTTTGCAGAAATCGTATTGTTATGAGAATAGCTGAGATATATAGCTAGGCCATTATTCGTTATGGTATTTTCGATAATTTTGTTACAAGAAGATCTTTTTGCATAGATTCCATCGTGAACGTTGCTTGACAAATTGTTTTGAAAAATCGTAATGTTTGAACACTGATTTATGAATATACCATAATAGAAGTCTTTAATGTTCAAATGTTTAATTGTGACGTTATATCTACCAGATAACCATATTCCTTTTGACTCAAGAGTTTTTTGCCCTTGAATTGTAAAATTAGCTCCGTCAAGAACAACATTATTTCTCTCAATAACGATGCCATCTTCTATACCAGTAATGTTACTCGTTAATTTGTATGTCGTATTATCCAACGATACTAAAGGCGCGTCAGGTGGGTCTACCCTTCCGTCGGCCCTAATATAGACTGTTCCAATAAATGTACTTTTAGGCAAAACATTAGCCGCATACACATAGACGTATTCGTTTTGTTGATCTTTTGTTCCTGTTGTTGGGTCGTATTTCCATTGTCCTCCTGTTTGTGCGGTTGTTTTTATGTAGATATGGAATGTTCCTGTTTTGTGGGGTTTGAATTTGAATTTTAGGGTTTTTGTTTGTTGGTTTTCCCATCCGTATGTGTATCCTTCTATGAGTGGGTATTGTAGGGTTATTGGGTAGGTTTGGCCGTAGTCTCCCCAGACTTTGTCTCCGGGCCCTAGAATGTAGGTTTCTTGTAGGTCTGACTCGACTATTTCTATGCTTTCTAGTGGTGGATTTTCTGGTATTGAGGCTGAAATGTACATTTCGTCTGCTCTGTATCCATAGTTTGTGGCTTTTATTGTGACTGTTATCCATTCTCCGAGTTCTATGTTGGTTTTGTCTATGTTTACTGAATCTATTTTTAGTGATGGAGTTTGGTTTGCAGTTACTTCGTTTATGGGTAGTACTTGTGGAATTAAAATAAGAATGAGTATAGGGATGATTGGTTGTCTTTTCATTTTTTGTTCCCTTTTTGTCTTAGCTTTTTTGTGGTTATTGCTATTATTGTCGTTAAGATTAGAATTGCTGTTAGGGTGTGGCATGTTGGGAATTCTGGGACTACTGTTATTGTTATGTAGACTTGGTTGCT
>JAUQYS020000354.1:0-2521 GCA_030587585.2 Candidatus Njordarchaeota archaeon | reverse complement strand
GTGCTATAACGAATATTTCAGTGGTTCCCAAAATCTTGTAGGGAACATATAATGCCATAAGTAAGAGTAAACCGAGAGTTCCACGAATCAATATCGCTTTAATATTCTTTATCTCCTTAAGTTCTCCATTTTTTGAAAATAATTCATGACCTATAAGTACACCAGAAAAAGTACTCATTATCTTTATTGCGTTAATAACATCATGTATATAGTCACCTGCAACAGCCCAAGTAAGTCCTGCCAAGCCATATGGTATAATAAGAGATAAAGCGATCTTCGCCGCCGAGTTTAAAGGGACCCACTTATCATAATTTATCATGTATATGTTAACGAAGAAGACCATAGATATACCCACAATCCAGCCACCAATCACATCGGTAGTCCAATGTACACCAAGATAAATCATAGATAGCCCAACTAGAAAAATGATAAAACCAAAAATTATAGGATATATCTTTTTCTCACGATATTTGATTCCAAGATAGCCCCAAAATGCAGCCGAATCTGTCGCATGCCCGCTTGGAAAACTATAACCCGCTGCGGATGTTTTCCAAAATTCTTTTGGTGGTCGCTCCACTTTTAGTGTGGCCTTTAATGTACTGGTAGTCCATATTGCCAATGATAATGATGATATCAAACCGATTCCAACTCTACGATCATATAGATAAATAAAAGGTATTATTATCAGAAGAAAGGTCTCATCGCCAAAAAAGGTTATAAATCTAAAGAGCTCATCAAACATATTAACACCAATTTTATTAAGTTTCATTAAAAGTTTAATTATCGATTTTATATTTCTATCCTTGAAATTTTTTGTATTTGGTTCCAACTTTGGTCGTTTTTAGATAAACTTTTAAGTAGTTTTGATGTGTATGTTGGAAAACTATGATTTTCCCAATATATTACGGTGGGTATATTGTCAGAGAATGTTCGAGATATACGTGATCTAATTGAGGAGCTTAGAAAACTTAAGGAAAAAGCTGCCCTTGGAGGGGGACCTGATAGGATAAAAAGGCAACGAGAAAAAGGAAAACTAACAGCTAGGGAGAGAATTGAACGATTAGTTGATTATGGATCCTTCATCGAACTCGATCCTTTTGTTAGACATAGAGTTTCATGGTTTGATATGGATAAGAAAGTATTCCTAGGTGATGGGGTTGTCACCGGCTATGCTAAGATCGACGATCGGTTAGTCTATATATACTCTCAGGATTTCACAGTTCTAGGTGGATCTCTAGGAGAAATGCACGCTAAAAAAATTGCAAAAATTTATGATCTAGCTCTAAAAGTTGGAGCCCCTGTTGTGGGATTAATTGATTCTGGTGGAGCTAGAATCCAAGAAGGTGTTAATAGCCTTGGGGGGTATGGTGAAATATTCTACAGAAATGTAAGAGCATCTGGTGTGATTCCGCAAATTTCTGCGATTTTGGGGCCTTGCGCCGGTGGCGCAGTATATTCTCCTGCCCTAACTGATTTCATAGTTGTCGTAAAAGGAATTTCCTACATGTTTGTAACAGGTCCTGAAGTTGTAAAAGCAGCGACTGGCATAGAAACCACATTCGAAGAATTAGGGGGCGCAGAAATTCATGGCGAAAGAAGCGGAGTCGCACATTTTGTTGTTGATAATGAAGATAGTGCCTTCTTGTTAATTCGTCAACTCTTAAGCTATTTGCCCTCAAATAATCTAGAGGATCCCCCTATTGCTGATACCGAAGATCCTGTTAATAGAGAGACGCCTGAGATAGAATCCGTGTTACCTACAGATCCTGTAAAAACATATGATGTTCATGAAATAATACTACCTGTCGTTGATGAAGGTGAATTTCTAGAGGTCGCAGCTAATTTCGCACCAAATGCTGTTGTTGGTTTTGCAAGACTGAATGGAAAGACCGTTGGCATTGTAGCAAATCAGCCCGCGTTCCTTGCTGGTGCTTTAGATATTGATTCCTCAGATAAAATTGCACGGTTTGTAAGGTTCTGTGATGCATTTAATATTCCAATAGTAACTTTTGTTGATGTACCTGGTTTTCTACCTGGTGTAGAACAAGAGCATGGAGGCATCATCAGACATGGTGCTAAAATCCTCTACGCATATTGTGAAGCCACAGTTCCTCGTGTTACTGTAATATTAAGAAAGGCATATGGCGGTGCATATATTGCCATGAATTCTCGCCATATTGGTGCTGATTATGTATTTGCGTTGCCTACGGCCGAAATTGCAGTAATGGGCCCAGAAGGAGCCGTAAAAATCTTATACAGAAGAAAATTAGCATCAGCAGAAAACCCAGAACAATTGATGAAAGAATTCGTTAATAATTATAGAATGACATTTGCGAATCCATATAGAGCTGCAGAAATGGGCTATGTAGATGACGTTATAGAGCCATCGAAAGTAAGATCGGCTTTGATCAATGCTCTAGAGACTTTAGAGACAAAGAGAGTTTCCTCACCACCAAGAAAACATGGTAATATGCCTGTTTAAATTTCTTCTACTTTTTCTTTTCTCCATCTTGGAACTTTC
>JAUQYS020000304.1:0-1518 GCA_030587585.2 Candidatus Njordarchaeota archaeon | reverse complement strand
TTTGATTATGCTGTTTTTCATCAACCAAACTATAAGTTTCCATTTAGAGTTGGAAAAATGCTTGGTTTTCCAAAAGAAAAAGTAGCCCCAGGTACATTATCTAATATTATTGGAAATACATATGCGGCAGCATCTCTCGTCGGACTAGCTGCTGTTTTAGATATAGCGAAACCAGGTCAGAGAATACTTATAGCATCTTTTGGTTCCGGTGCAGGTAGCGATGCGATGAGCATATTGGTGGAAGAAGGAGTTGAGGAGAGAAGAGACCTAGCTCCAAAAGTTCAGGAATTAATTGAAAGAAAAATTTACATTGATTATGCACTTTATGCGCGATTACGAAGGAAAATCTCCTTATAATTCAGATTTTTGGTGTTCATTAATGACATATCCAATTAAAAACAGAAAAGATGAGCACATATACATTTCCATGGAGAAGGACATAGAGTCGACTACATCCACATGGCTTGAGTGTGTTAAACTTATACACAAAGCGTTACCCGAGATAAACCTAAGAGATATAGATATCTCTACTTTTTTTCTTGGTAAAAAGTTACATGCACCGATAATGATTGGTGCGATGACTGGTGGTACAGCATTAGGAAAGAAAATAAATAGAAATCTAGCTTTAGCGGCACAAGAGAATAACATAGCAATGATGGTCGGAAGTCAGCGTGTGGCATTAGAACATCCAGAAACTATAGATACATTCTCTGTTACAAGGAAAAACGCTCCAGATATTATACTTGTAGCAAATATTGGCGCACCACAGATCTCTAAACTGAAAAATTTTAGAAAATTAGACACTCTTGTGAGCATGATCGAGGCCGATGCTTTAGCTATACACTTAAATCCTTTACAGGAGGCTGTTCAACCAGAAGGAGAAACTGATTATGCTGGTATTTTAGAAAAAATTACCGAATTGAAGGAATATCTCAAGATACCAATAGTTGTAAAGGAAACAGGTGCAGGAATATCCAAGGAAATCACTAAGTTACTAATCAAAGCCGGTGTAGATATAATTGATGTATCAGGAGTCGGCGGAACTAGTTGGGCTGCAGTAGAGTATTACCGCGCTAAATCTCGAGGAAATAATCTGAGAGAAAATATAGGAAAAGTTTTTTGGAACTGGGGAATTCCTACAGCAGCGAGCATAATTGAGGTGAGGTCCGAAGGTAGAGATCAAATTAGAATAGTTGGAAGTGGGGGCATAAGAACAGGATTAGATATCACTAAGGCAATAGTTATTGGTGCAGATTTAGGAGGTCTTGCAAAGCCTTTTTTAAAACCTGCAGTTAGGGGTAAAGAATTTGTTAGTGAGCTCATAAGACAAATAATAAATGAAATCAAAGTTAGTATGTTTTTGACTGGTAGTAAAACTTTGGATGAGCTGAGGCGAGCAGATTTTATAATTTTCCCACCTTTGAAAACATGGCTAGAAAGTCGAAATATAAAATTTCCTTGGTGGTTTTATTGAGCCAATTCGAATACATGTTTAGTAAATTAAAAGAAATTGCCAAA
>JAUQYS020000239.1:0-1593 GCA_030587585.2 Candidatus Njordarchaeota archaeon | reverse complement strand
AATCTACGTCTACTTTAAGAACATCGGCTATCACGTCAATATTAAGACCGCCTGATCTCAACAGCAAATCATATATTAGAGTATAAAGCCTTGCTTTTTCTTCACTCATTCAGATTCACCCGACAAATATCTTATTAACTCTACAATCTGAGAAAATGTAACTACTACGTCTCCCTCCTCAACAACCTTAACAGATAATACTTTCTTATTTTTTCTATCCAAAATAGCGACCCCGACATCTGAGAGGATTCTTTTGATTACAGATATGTCCAAATTATTTACAATATCAAGTTGTAGATATACATTGCCTATCAAGCTTTCATGAAACTTACCACTTATTTCATATCTTCTCATTAAAAGATCCGTTAGACCTCTAAGCGTATCGATATCTGGCCGCCTAATCTCCAAATTAACATGGGCTATCCTTCTCGAGAAGTCAATAACGTTTACTATTGGCTTATTCTGATACACAATAATAATAGTCTTATTGCTTATATCAGTATGATCAATATTATCGGCCTTCTCTAAAATCGACTTCATTATAGATATAAGTTCGCTTTTTTGTGATGCATCATGAATTTTCTTCGATAAACCTTTTATCTTAACTACTCCTGCAAGTATTTTTATGAAATCCTTAACTTTTATTGTCGCATCATGCACAGACAGTGGAACTGCCTTCCCATTCAATAATTTTTTCACTTCTTCTAAACGCATCCTATAGCAATCTTTTGGTATTTCATCTGAGGATACTTCCGCCTCAATAAGCAATGAAAGATAAAACCTATCCTTACATAATGGATCTAGCAACAGTGTTTTTCTATCCTTCATACACTCTTCACATGTTTTTTCCATCGTCGAAACAAGTTGGCTTATCGCCAATATACAAACACTTCCCCCGTCATCACCACATATCAGGTCAATAAGTTTTTGTGTTTTATCTTTAGCTACGGCCATCTATATCATCCCTTTTTATTTAGATAAAATAACTATTAAATCACTACAAACACTTAGATTATCCTTCGAGATTTTTTATATTATCTTTTTTGGGACAGATGGGTAAGAATAATGATAAGAGGAATATTATTCGATTTTGGGGGCGTATTAACACATAGCTGTTGGGACATAAAAGTAATGGCCGATCTTATTATTGAAGCCTGCAAAGAACATAATATCTCCATCAAAAGTGATTTCTACTCTATATTTAACCAAGTTATGGAGGATGCATGGAATAGAGTTCTAGAAACACTAATAGAAGAACGCTTAGAAGAGCTAATAAAAGAATCGCTTATCAAGGCAAAAATTGAGCCAAAAGAGCGTTTAGTAATGGACGCATATGAAAAAATTCTTGACGCTCCATTCTGTATTATACGAAAAGATGCTGAAAAAACCCTACGGGAACTTAAAGACCTTGGATTAAAGCTCGCCATAGTTTCTAACGCGCCAATAAATTTCCATAAAAGGGTACTCGGCCGCCATAACTTAGCAAAATACTTTGATGCCATAATAGTTTCTTGCGATGTTAAATTTAGGAAGCCTCACCCAAAAATATATGAAATAGCTCTCCAAAAAATAGGGTTAAAACCACATGAAGCT
>JAUQYS020000229.1:0-3624 GCA_030587585.2 Candidatus Njordarchaeota archaeon | reverse complement strand
TATTCATCTATCGAAACCTGATGAAATCCGTTATCTATTTTGTATACATGAAAGCAAAGGTCTCGGAAAAACGCTTAGAAAAAGACGGTCTACTGAAAGAGATGAAGACATCATTGAGATTGATTTGGATGAAGATCTCGAAGAAAGTCCCAAACGACGTAGACGCCGTTCCAAGAGATCAGATATACCGTCAAGCGTTGATGACAATATTAAATATATTATCTCCGATTCGCCACTAGGACGTCGATTAGTAAGTAGTTATCAGATAGAACATTTGCCCGCAATTTTAGTCGATGGACGTTGCTTTGAAAATATAGACTTATCATACATAGAAGTCATCAAGAAGGCTTTAAAGGATTCTGAAGAACAAAATAGTCTGATTCTTGATGAACGAAATAACTTAGAACGAATGACAATACAATTAAAAGAAATCCTGAAGAAAATAATTCTTGATAAAGTCCATGAAATAGATATTAAGGACGCTATTACATTACTAAAACAATTGAGAAATTCCGTGTCGATGCTATCTACACATTTGTCAAATACATATTTTAATTTTATGCGGAAATATTGTCTGCCATGCATACCTCTCGCTCTAAACTACGTTGGTGAAATTCTCGCACAATTATTGCGTTCACCACGCCTTGAAACACTTTACGGATATATCCAGAAAATAGGGATACTATTGTTAACACTATATGATTTATTGGGATTCACGTTATTTCTTGATCTCAATATCAGCGATATAAAGCCCTCAACAGATACAATATACTTTGTCGGATATGAAAGATGTAAATACTGTAGAAAACTAATAGAACCGCTCATCGAAGTAATAAGAAAAATCCGTATGAAATCGTCCGAAATAACACTCGTTCCGTTAGAATATAAAGATGTCGTGTCCGATGACTATGGTTTCTACATAAAGCGGTTCATAGAAACAAAATTCTATCTCGTAGTCAATCTAAATAAAACCCGACTTAAACCCCCTCTCAAACCGCAATCAATAACCATTCCATCTGTATTTTGGTTTTCCCAAGTGTTGCAACCCGAAATCGATACTGAAAAGGAACTAACACAGGATACATTAGAAGAAATACTTGAAAAACTATTCAAAGATTTCACGTCTAAAATTTCTGATAAGATTACGGAACTACTGAGGATACTCCCTAGCGAAAAGAAGAAAAAATCCAGAAAAAGAAAAACAAAACAAACTAAAGAAGATGAAAGAATTGATGAACACCCAAAAGAAAAAACTACATATATACAAACGACTATTCCGCAAACGATGGATATGCCCCAGAATATGGAACAAATCCACATAAACCTTGATACCCTCATAATTGAATTGGCTAAAGCTGGCTATAATGCCATGCAAATTCAACAAATCTTAGCCCGCAGAGGAATATATCTTTCACCCTTCCAGATCTACTATCGGATTAGAAAGCAAGGATATACAATAACTGAATTAAGAAAGAAAAAAATTAGTAAAACATAAATCTTATAGCAAATGTTGTCAGCACGACATTATGCCCTTGTTTAATGATGTCTACTATTTCCTGTCTTATGTCTTTTCTTTCAAATACTCGCCTAACGATTCTTGATATTGACGCTGGTGAAACTTTAAGCAATTTACTAATATCATCCATGCGTATGTTTCGTTTCGTTAGTTTAAGAAGCAGATAATATGCTGTGGCGATTGCTGTTTTGTATCGCATACCATTGATCCTTAATTTGTATTGATTGTTCATAAGAAGATCCGCTATTTTCCTTACTATCTCCTTATCAGGAATAAGTTCAAATACTTCCCTTAGCCCGTTTGGTTTTCTATATCTCCAAAGCCTAGTGAAGTCGTCCTCGACAAATTCTATGTCCTCGCTTAGTATCGCCCCACATTTTGAACATACCATACTTTTTATGCCATTCCTCTCAATAATTATCAGCGGGGCTTGACAACACTTAGACTTCATCCCCATCACCAAGAACTTTATTTATATATTCGAGGAAATCATCTTCCTTTTCGAGTTTTGATTTGTCTTCATCAACATTGTATTCTTGCAGTATCTTTAGTAGACTTTTACTATCTACTTTGGGCGGTAGAAATTCCCTAAATGCATCAATAAACCGCTTTATGAAATTGTCGAGTTTATTGATATACTTTATTTTCGCCTTGTATCGCTTTACCTTTTGTAGTTTTTCAATTATTTCTAGAACATTAAGCAAAACCAACTTAACTAAGTCGGGATTAGGAGTAATATCAAGTATATAAAATCTAAAGCGATTAACTCTGAAATATTTATGGTATTTATCGAGTAGCTGTTGGGCAATTTGAGGATTAGTTTTTTCGAGAAAACTCAAGATACCCTCAATTGTTACCTCTAACTTTTTGATAACTTCATTTTTGAATTCCTCGAACTTAAGTTTAAATATATCAAGGTCGCTTTGCGTCATTATCCATGCGTATTTGCCGATAAATGCCCTAAAACCTATCTCATCCATTACTCTGTAAAATCTATTGTTCTCAACTAGAAGGTTATTCTGGGCTTCAAATACAATTTTTTTGAGACGCTTGAACACCATATTTTGGGGATTTTCGGGATTATCAATGTCGATCTCTTCTGTCAAACTGAAGAATGTATATGCTGGAAGGCGTAGAAGGACTAGATAATATTTTTCGGACATAATTCATCACCGATACATACTGAATATTTATACAAAATCGGAAATTTAATAGATAATATTGATAATGTAATTGGAATAACAGAACTTAAAGAGAATAATGTTATACAAAATAAGATTAAGCCAAAAACATAAATATATAAAAACAAGAAAAAAAGCGATAATAGGAATAAGAGTATAATACTGCTCAAATACTATACGATCAAAGCATGAGAAAAGCGTGGATAATCTATTAGTATATTAATGTAGTATTATATCATTTTCTACACACCCTGAACAACATCAACATCAAACCAAAACACCATCCACAACACCCACAATCCACCGAGACGCCATCAAGAAGCCATCAAAAACATCCTGAGAAACGTCCTGTGTCCAAGAAAGCGAAGTAAGGTTATTTTGAATAACCTTATCCGCAATAATCTTATTCATGATAACCTTACTACAAAAATAGGGGACACTTTTTATTATCTTTTACAATATCAATTATCGATGGTGATCTGCATGACAGTAGATCTGTATGCCGATTTATTTAGTGCTGTTATTGATAGTATTTCCCTAAGTTTCTAAGTTTTTTTGTTTTTAGGGATGTTGATAAATATGTTGTTTTTGTTCCTGCGAAGGTAAGAGTTGTTAATGCTGATAGATTGATTAGGGCTGGTTTTCGGGTAATTAAGATTTCAGGTAATCTAAGAAGAGTTATTTTGCATCCATCGGAACGTAAATTGAGGGGGCAAATTCTATATACGAAGATTACAAAAGAGAAAGAGGAATATGTTATTGATTGGCTTAAAGAATGCGGGCTACAACTAATACGTATCTATGACATATCGAAGATAGAGGGTGCTATTATCGAGGAATATAGACATGGTGAAAAGTAAAAAACGACCCCCACCCCACATTTCAAGTGGAAAAACAAAAAAGGAAAAAATATACAAGCATTTCAAG
>JAUQYS020000164.1:0-3483 GCA_030587585.2 Candidatus Njordarchaeota archaeon | reverse complement strand
CAGCAAAGGCATATGTGATTTTGCATCATGGATCGTTCATGCCTATGAGCCTCTAAAGATTGTTTCCTTCTATCCGTACAGTCTTGAGATTCATATAGCTCTAAACGAAACATTAAACATAACGATAACTCTCAATAGCGAAGCGAATATCGAATGGTATATCAATGGGACACTAAGAAAAGTAGAGTCTGGCTCATTTTCATTATTTAGTATAACAGGCAACCAAACAGGGGGCCTTGTAGTGACAGTTCACGCTCAGAATATGTATGGCGATGTTTCTCAAGTATGGATAATAATTGTAGAACAAGAAACACAGCAAGAGACAGAACAGCAAGAACAACAACCAATGCAGGGAACAGAGCAACTGCTCATAATAATGGAGATATTATCATTATTATCATTAATAGCTGTAGGAATACTATCGATAACATTGGGATATCTATACAAAAAATACAAAAAACTTAGAGCCACCCCAAAATCATCGGCATAATAAAGAAACCATTTTTTTCTTTTTTACAAAAACTTCTTTAACTCCAGCAAATTTCGTATTATTTTTCCCTTCCGTATGTATATTGATAATCTGCTAAATTCCTCTTTTTTTCTTACGATTAATATTGCGTGGAGACCCGCCATTATCGCCCCATAAAAATCCGCAACAAAATTGTCGCCAACCATTAATGCGTTTTCCGAAGATGTATCCATCCTATCCAGGACATAATCAAATATATGTGGATGTGGTTTTCTTATCCCGATATCCGATGAATAAAATATCATATCAAACAGATTTTTTACTCCAGAATCTCCAAGCACCTTGTCGATATAGTGATATTGCTGAACATTGCTAAGGAGGCATATCTTGTATCCCCTATTCTTCAAATATTTAAGTATCTCTCTCGCGTCATCGTATATCTCATTAATCTCCGCCAATCTATCAGTATACATCTTTAAGATCTTATGGGTCTCTCCTTGATCAAAAATTCCTAATCTTGATGTAAATGTTTTTATCAAGACATCTACCGGAACCTCAAAAAGCGATATCTCTCTCATTTTCTCGTAAAAGCCTATAGTATCATAAAAAGCATTTCTAATATAATCAACAGAAATATCATCTTTTCTCTTTTGTTCTACCAACAACTCATAAACATCATTAATAAATTTTTTTATTCCACACTCTTCTGGCTTTATAGGCCTAGCGATCGTCTTAAAAAAATCAAAAATCACAAGATCTATATTCTCCATACTATCCCCCGAAAGAAAAAAATAAAAAACAAAAAATTTGACTGTATATAACTAGGATTTTCTCTTTAGCATAATAATGAAAACTACCACCACACCTAACACTATAATAGACACAGCTATAAGTATTAAAGACTCTCCTGACACTATTTGTTCCCAGCCAGTACTACTTATCGTCTCAGATGCCCCTCCGCCTGTTCCCTCAGCAGATTCGCTATACTTTATAATTACTATGTCCTTTGCACCATTTCCGTAGCTGTTTGTGCTCCCCACAACACAGATGTAGCCACTATCCACGACAACATCATAGCCTATATCATCCTCAGACCCTCCCCATGTCGTATAGCCGAGAATATTGCCTTCTTTACTGCATTTTAGTAGAAATATATCATTTTTACCCACACCATAGCTCGCGGTCTTTCCAGTAACATATAGGCTATCCCCACTAGCACATAACCCATATCCATAATCACTATACATTCCTCCCCATGAAGTATTCCACATCTGATTTCCGTCTTTGTCATACTTTATTACTACTACACTAACTTCCCCCGCGGAGTTTATTGTTGAACCCACGACATATATATCACCATCAACAGCTATGTCTTCCCCATGATCATAACCACTATATCCCCATGTTTTGTTCCATAGAAGCTCCCCAGATGCGTCATATTTTAATATAAAAGCATCATAAAGTCCCGCACCATAGCTTCCCGTATAACCAGTAACATAGATATATCCCTCATTATCAATAAAAATTGATTTAGATATGTCATCATCGGTTCCACCCCAATACTTAGTCCATACTAATGTTCCATCTGAGCTATATTTCTGTAAAACTACATCATATTTCTCAGAAGTATGTGCTAAGCCGTATCCCACTACATAAATGTTTCCATTTTTATCAATAGCCACGTCTGTTCCACGATCCGTCTCATTCGTCCCCCACGTAATGTTCCACATTTTTTTGCCGTTTGAATCATACTTTATAACCAATATATCGCTGCTACCCTCGCCATAACTATATGTATATCCGCATAAGTATATGTTATTGCCATATACTGCGATCCCATAAGCACTATCAGATGCACCTCCCCCCCACGTCTTATTCCATCCTAGAGCATTATTATCCATTTTAACAACATACACATCTTGGTTCGAAATTCCTACTCCATAGCTATAGGTGTATCCAGAGAAATATATAGTGCTCCCAGAAACAAATATAGAATACGCCTCCTCACTACTGCTTCCACCAACCGTAATATTCCATATCTGAGTAAAAATAAGCCCATTTTTATGTTTTATATCGCTTCTTATTGGTGTAATTAAGAACGAACCCATGAAAAACAAAGATAAAATAACAAACACATGAATATCCAGCAAGCGAATCTTTTTTACCATCACCTACACCCAAAAAACTAATGCAAAAAATTTTTTTACACGAAAAAAAGTGAAGTTACATAGAAACCTAACAACATTTCTTAAATTCAGACTAAGGACGCATTATCAATAATATTATTCGATAAGATCTGTTAGACTTGTCTGTCTTCCAGGTCTCTTCAGCGCTTTCATTGCCAACATTATCTGTTTTCGTACCCTACTTAACGAAAAATTATGCTTATCAACTAGAAAATGTATAAGTCCTTCAAAATCTGGCTCCGAGAAACATATTTCATAGTTTTTATTTATTGGATGATTCATAAAAATATCTCTTATTTCCTTTGGCCTTATTTCCCATTTCCATTTTATTTTTCCTATCTCAATGAGTCTCTCAACACTACCGTATTTCTTTATAAGCTTATATGCTGTTTTAGGACCGATACCTTTAAAGCCTTCTGGATTATAATCTGTTCCTATCAAAATAGCCATTTCTATTAGTTCTCGTCTTGTAAGATTAGCTTTTTCTAAGAATTCTTTCAGATCGTATAGCTTTGTTGGCAAATAATCATCTTGTGTCAGTTTCCAATGCATTACTATTCTCTTTGCGCCATATAGAAAGGCATCCCAATCCCTTGTCGCTAATGCAAAAGCATCACCCCTATTGACAATATAGGCTGCCTGAGCCTCAGCATCATGAATTGCTTGTATGATGGGGATACCCAGCAGCTTAAGAAGTTTTTTCGTTTCATTTATCATATTGTCTGTCACGAACATAGAGCGCTTCCCTAGCTTTATTGCCCTCTCAGCGTCGCCTTTCTTAACAGCCAATATAAATTGTTTATAGTACTTCTTTTTTTCTTTTTTTCT